>JAAZPN010000118.1 GCA_012797215.1 Chloroflexota bacterium
CTTATCAAAATGTAGAGCTGTGGCGGGAACGCGCAGCTGAAATCATGGCAAAGCTTTTGAAGTTACTGCCCTGGTTCCTCGACCGCTTTCCTGCGGCACCGCTATCATATTAGGCGGCTTTCTGCCCCAGGCGTGCGCGTTCCTCTTCCACAATGCTGTGGTCCAGTTTCTTTACCAGCGGCTTGGGTGGATTGAACGGCCTCCCACCGGCAATCTGCGCAGACTGCCACAAGTCATTTCCAACTCCGCTCACAGAACCCTCGGAAAAATATTCCAGGATTATGTGCTCGCCAAGTTTATCCTCCACGCTGCGGGTGCCCTGACTGCCAAACAGCGGCTGTTCGTAGCCCAGAATCTGATGTAATGCCTCGGACGTGAAAGGAATAAATGGGGCAAACATCAGTTTAAGCCAGTCAATAGCTTGAATCGCTGTAAAGACAGATTTGGCCGCTTCGGACTTATCTGTTTTTATTTCAAACCATGGCGCGTGCACATCCAGATACTTGTTTACTTCGGTCGCCAGGCTCATTACTTCGCTTAAAGCGTCGCGCAGTTGAACGCGCTCCATCTTCTCTGATACGCTTTGAAATCCCGCGCGAATTGTATCTAAAAGTGCATGGTCAGATTCCCGCAATACCTCAGGCTGAGGTATAACGCCTTCCCAGTGCTTGTGGGTGAAAGCAAGCACCCGATTTACCAGGTTGCCCCATGTGGCCACCAGTTCGTTGTTATTGCGCTGGTAGAACTCCTCCCAATCCCAGTCGGTATCCCTGGATTCGGGCATCGCGGTCGTCAGGTAATAACGCAGCGGGTCCGGGTCGTAGCGCTGAAGGAAATCCAGCCCCCAGACCGCCCAATTCTTGCTGCCGCTGATTTTCCGGCCCTCAAGATTCATAAACTCGTTAGCCGGCACGTCGAATGGGAGTACCAGCGCCTGCGGAGTTTCTGCGCCGTAAGACCTGTCTATGCCTTCCCGGAAGCCTATCAATTCCGCCGGCCAAATAACCGCGTGGAAAGGGATGTTATCCTTGCCGATGTAGTAGAAAGTTTTCGCTTCCGGGTTAACCCACCAATCCCGCCAGGCGCTGGCATTGCCGGCAAGCTGGGACCACTCTATGGAGGCCGAAAGGTATCCAATGACTGCCTCAAACCAAACATAAAGGCATTTGCCTTGCCAGCCTTCCAGCGGCACAGGAATACCCCAATCCAGGTCCCTGGTGATTGGTCTGCCTTTGAGTCCATCCGCAAGGATTTGGCCTAAGGACTGGCGGATCACATTGGGACGCCAATACGATTCCCGCGCCTTCAAAAACGCGACAATCTCAGGTTCGAGACTGGATAAATCCAAATAAAAGTGCTCGGTCTCTTTCAATACCGGTGTGGAGCCATCGACTTTTGAGCGCGGATTTTGCAGCAGCTCTGGTTCCAGCATATGCCCGCATTTCTCACATTGATCCGAACGCGCGTCGGGATTCCCGCAAATGTAGCAAGTGCCTTCCACGTAGCGATCGGGCAAAAAGCGCTGCTGCGCGGTGGAAAACCACTGTTTCTCACGCGCTGTATAAAGAAAGCCGTTTTCTCTGAGCGTGGTAAAAGCCAGCTGTGAGACGTGAAAATGATTCTCGGTATGCGTGCTCGTGAAAAGGTCGTAAGTCAGACCGATTTTTTGGAATAGTTCGAGGAACCTGGCATGGTTCGCGCGGTAAACTTCGAGCGGGGTTGTGCCGAGCGCATCAGCTGTCACCGTGATAGGCGTTCCGTGGGAATCGGAACCGGAGACCATGAGCACATTTCGTCCGCGCATGCGGTGATAGCGCGCGCAAATATCCGCTGGCAAATAGGAACCAGTCAGGTTGCCGACGTGAATATCGGCGTTCGCGTAAGGCCAGGCAACAGCAATAAGCACATTTTCAGTCATAGTCCATCCTCCGGATGAAATGCGAGAAAATTCTATCATGAAACAGAAGCGCCCAAGAAAAGAGCGCTTCATAGGATTAGATTTAGTTCTTTATTGTTTGATGACTGTTAAGCGTCAGGAAGGATAATTCGACTGTCAGTGTGTCCGCACTCAGCCAGGTTCAGGTTCTGCCCGCACTCTACGCAAACGCCCTTGCAATCCGGTTTACAAAGATGGTTAATCGGGATTTCCAGCAAGATGTAATCCCTGAAGATATCCGCTAAATCAAGATAACCATCACTTGGGATTAATTGGTCGGATTCCTCCTGGGTGCGTTCGGGGAAGTAGAACAGCTCTTCAAACTTTGTGGACACCGGAACGCTGCTTTCTGCCAGGCAGCGCACGCACTGCGCCTGGATATCGCCGCTGAGGTCTGTCTGTAGCAAAAGTCCTTCACGCGTGCGCGAAAAACGGTAAACCACTTTCATATTCAGGACGTTTAAATCCGGTTCAAGAAAGATTTCGGGGAATTCTGCGTGAAAATCCCTGGAGAAACCAATCGGTTTGTTGAAGAAAAAGCCGACATTCGCGCGCAGAGAGTAACGTTGTTTTTCCATTAGCAAAGTACAATTCCTAAGTGATATTGGCATTATAACATGCCCTCAACCATACCTTTGGAGAAGCTTTGACGAATGAGAGACTTGCTGCTCGCAACCACTAACCCGGGAAAAATCAAAGAAGTTTCAGTTATTTTGGCGAATATCCCGCTGCGGCTGCGCACCCCAGCGGATTTCGGCTTGAACTTGAGTGTGGTCGAGGACAGCGAAAGCTATGCAGGCAATGCCTACCTGAAAGCTTCAGCTTACGCCGCCGCTACAGGCCTCCCAAGCCTGGCCGACGACTCTGGGTTAGAAGTTCAAGCGCTGGGTGGAGCCCCTGGCGTCCATTCTCATCGTTTTTCGCCGCTGCCCTCCGCGACAGACCACGACCGCTGCCTGTATTTGCTGAAACAGTTAAGCGCCTATCCCCGTCCGTGGAAAGCGCGCTTTATTTGCGCGGTGCTTGTCTGCGGGATATCAGGCGAGCTCTTGCGCGCATGGGGTGAGTGCCCCGGAGAAATCATCCCGGAATTTCGAGGTGAGAACGGCTTTGGTTACGATCCTATCTTCCTGCTTGAGGGACAGAACAAAACAATGGCGGAGCTGAATGATTTTGACAAAAACCAGCTCAGCCACCGGGCGCGAGCCCTGCAATCAGCGCTGCCAGCCCTAAACTTATTTGCGCGAGGAATTATCTAAACTACCAGTGATTGTAACGAACCTTGGCTTCATCGTAACGATCTGAGGGCTGGTACGCGTGGGCAGGATGCCCAACCGCAATCAGACCTAACGGCTGCACATCTGACGGCAACCCGACCAAGGTGGCAAAAGCCGCCATTCGATTGTAATCCGGGCAAATCCCCAACCAAACCGCTCCCAGACCGATTCCGTGGGCTGCTAACAATATATTCTCTATTGCCGCCGCGCAATCTTGCTGCCAATAGTCTCCCATTTCTCCCGGCGCAATTTGCCCACAAACCAGGATTCCAAGCGCGGCTTCTCTCATCATCTCAGCCCAAGGGTGAATGCTTGGAATGGTATCCAATAATTTCCGCTCGTTCATCACGATAAAATGCCAGGGCTGACCGTTATCCGCGGAAGGCGCTTGCATGCCAGCCCGCAGCAGGGTTTCCAGGTCGCCGGCAGAAACTGGCTCCTGCGTGAAGCGGCGCACGCTCCTGCGGGTAAGAATTGCTGTAAGGATATCCATAACGCTCCAAAATCTTATAACTTATAACCAAAGCGCCGCAGCAGACTCTTTCGGGCGGCAATATCTTCTTCGCCTTCAATGCCAAGCGGTGGCATACCGTCGATAACGCCTAAGATCCCGCGTCCTTGTTCCGTGACCGCGATAATCACTTCCGTGGGGTTGGCGGTCGCGCAAAAAACGCGGCAGACCTCGGGCACTTGTTTGACAGCATTCAGCACATTGACCGGGTAAAAACCCTCGGCTAGAAAAAGGATGAAACTGTGCCCTGCTCCGACCGCCAGGGCATTGTCCCGGGCAAGTTGCAGCATTGTTTCATCATTTCCGGACCAGCGGATAAGACGGGGGTTTGATGCTTCACAAAAAGCCAGCCCAAAATGAATGCCTGGAACGGCGGTGACTAAAGCCTCATGGATATCCTCGACTGTCTTTATGAAATGCGATTGGCCGAGGATAAAGTTGATATTTTCAGGTTTTTGGATCCGGACAACTTCGATGTTCATGGGTGCCTCCGCGCTCTTTGGATCTATTTTAACATGTTACGCCGCCTGGGTGCATGTTAAGCCAATTAGGGTAAAATCGTGTTGTGCAGAAATATTTATGGGGTCGAATGATACTTTTAGCGTGCATTTGCGCGCTGGCATCAGCGTGCGCCGCTCAACCCGCCGCGAGGCCTTCCGCGCTGCCAGCCGGCGTCACCCCAACGCCATTCCTTTCCACTTCCACGCCCATGCCCACTTTTACGCCTACAGCAGCGCCCTTGGGCAGCCCTCAAAATCCTATCGTGATGGCCATCATTGGCGCGGAACCGGACAGCGCTCAGGTTCGCAGTCTCAATAATCTTTGCGCGCAGCTTTCCAGCTTTTTAGGACTTTCCGTGACCGGCCGCACGTATGAGGACTACATCAGCCTGGAATCAGCGCTGCAGAAGCAGGAAGTTCAGCTTGCCTGGTTGGGTCCAGTAGAATACATGCTGGCATCGGAAAAGGCTTTGTTGACCTCGCAATTAGTCAGCAATCATTTAGGGGTAACAGCTTACGGCATACAGTTCCTTGGTCACAAGGATGCCAACTTCACCCGCTACTATGATGCCGGCTCCAACCTTTCAACAGCTCCTGCCGCGACTGCGCTCTCGCAGTTTTCCGGACTGACGCCCTGCCTTACGAATCAACAATCACTCCCAGGCTACTGGGTTCCGCTGGGATATCTCGCGCAAAACGGCGTTTCAGTCCAAAACCCGGTTTTAACCAAAACTTACAGCGCGGGAATACGCGGCGTGTATATCAAGGGCATTTGTGATTTCACAGCGACCTACGCGATCGCCAGCGATCCCCGCACATCCTCAGAGGTTATTGCGGATTTACCTGATGTCATCGATCGCGTGCCCATCATCTGGCTTTCCCCCGCCATCATCCCAAACCTGAACTTTTCCGCCAGTCCGCTACTGCCACTGCCTCTTGCCGCGCAAATAACAAACTACTTGCTTGAATTGAGCAGGTCAGAAAGCGGCAGAGCGCAATTGACAGAGCTGAACGCCTATGAGATTGCGAGGTTGGAGCCTTTGCCGGATGACGCCTATAACGAGCTGCGAACTTTACTCGCGATTCAAACTGTGCGCCTGACAAACCTGCTTCCATGATTTAGATTTCGGAAAAGCAGATGCGGAAGTTTTTACGGATTCTCCTGGTTTGCCTTAGTGTGGTTTTTTTCCTGGTGGGCTTTCTGCGCTTGGGGATGATTTTTTACGCCGACAGAAAAACTGAGATTATCGCAACGGTGCCTTCGGTGCCAGTCGTTATTGTTCCGGGCGCGGGTCTGAGCGCGGACGGCACGCCATCCGCGCCGCTGCGCGACCGCGTTCACGCCGCGGTCGACCTTTATATGGCAGGGAAAGCCCAAAAAATCCTGATGAGCGGCGATAACAGTACGGTCTATTACAACGAGCCGGAGTCCATGCGGCAGTACGCGCTCTCTTTAGGCGTCCCGGATGAAGATATCGTGCTGGATTATGCTGGTAGACGAACCTACGATACCTGTTATCGGGCGCGGGAAATATTTGGGATTCAAACCGCCATCATCACCACGCAGCCCTATCACCTGCCGCGCGCGGTCTTCCTTTGTGATCGTTTAGGCATACAAATTACCGGCGTTGAAGTGGTGCAGTCGCGTTACGTGCGCGCTCGCTACATTTTCTGGCAGGTGCGTGAGGTTTTCGCGACTCTCGCGGCTGTCTGGGATATCTACGTGGCCAAACCTCTGCCCATATTGGGGCAGCCTGAATTTATCTTTCCCTAAGCGGAGACTAAATGAATCGCGAAAACGCCCTGCTGCTTGTCCATCA
>JAAZPN010000119.1 GCA_012797215.1 Chloroflexota bacterium
GGGCCGGAAATGCGCGGCGGAACCGCCAACTGCACCGTCGTTATCTCAGATCGGGAAATTGGCTCGCCTTCGGTCAAGTATCCTAAAGCCGTCCTGGCGATGAATTTGCCCTCGCTGGATAAATACGAGCCGCTGATGGCCACGGGAGGGTGCCTGATTGTCAACCAATCCATGGTGAACCGCGCTGTGACACGCGCAGATTTGCGCGTGGTGGTGCTGCCTGCCAATGCAATCGCGATGGAAATCGGCAATGAGCGCGCCACCAATATGGTGATGCTTGGAGCCTTGATGGCCAATATGGATATTTTGCCGGAAGGGGCGCTGGAACGCGCGCTGAAAGCGCACACATCCCAACGCCTGCAAAAATTCGTGGACATGAACACCCGCGCGGTGGCCCGCGGGGCCGAATACCGGGCTAAATAGCCTGCCTGAATTTACATACTGCCCGGTTGCCGCCGGGCAGTTTTTTTGGGCTCAGGCAGGCGTTGGTTAACGCTTGTATAATTAAGGTCTCTTATGGAAAACGTGTTTTTTCCCTCCAGACGACTTGGATTGTGGGTGAGCGCGATTCTGCTCCTCTCGGCAGCTGCCCTGCTCTTGCTGCTTGTTTTGAACCCGGCAATTGTCGGGCTTGCCCTGATGCTCCCGTGGAAGCTTTTGATTGGAGGCTTGCTGACAATACTAATCGTCAGGGTGGCCTCACGCGCGTACAGGCTGCTTACAACGCGTTACATCCTGGGGCGCGGTGGGTTAGCGCTGCGTTGGGGGCTGCGGCGGGAGGTTATCCCAATGCCAGCTATCCAATGGATCCGCCCGGTTTCAGATTTCCAATCGAAGCTGCCGCTGCCAATGGGCAGGCTGCCGGGCATGGTTTTTGGCAGCCGCAAAGTACCCGGGTTGGGTTTGGTGGAATATGCCGCGACAGACGCGCGTTCTTTGCTGCTGGCTGCCGCTTCCGGAAAGTATTATGCCATTTCTCCCGCGGAATCTGAAGCCTTTCTGGGCTTATACGAGCGCTTGAGTGAACTGGGCAGCCTCAGCCCTTACGAAGCGCGCTCCGAAAGTATGCGCACCTTGTGGAAAAAAATCTGGCAGGAAAAACCAACCCGAAATCTGCTGGCGGGAGGTTTGACGGCGGCTGTGTTGGTAATAACGCTGGCGTTCTTGCTGGCGTCCAGCCGCTCTGAAATCACCTGGATTACGCTTGATCGCGTGCCCTCCAATCAACTCTTTCTTTTCGCGTTTTTCAGCCTGTTCATTTGGTTGTTGAATGCAGGGGTGGGTCTGTACTTTCACCTGCGCGGCGGGGTGGAAAAAGCCATGATTTATCTGTTTTGGGCTGGTTCCATCCTGGTTTCTTTGCTTTTAGCTGCCGCTATGCTTATTCTGGCATTATAAATGCATGCAATCATAGGTGCAGACCTAAGGACAATGACCGAAGGGAACGCGATGAAAGCTGGCAGACCCGGCAAGGACGGGAATCCATGCTATAATTTTGAAACACACGGAGTGAAGCCACCCCGTATTTTGGCATTGATGCTATGAGAGCGCCGCGCACTTTAATATCCAAATATTCCGGTTACGCGAAGTGCCTGCTGTTAGTGTTGGCAGCCGCTGCCCTCCTGACAGGCTGCGCGCGCGCGGCGGAAACGCCAACCCCGCTTGCCTTTCCTGTGCAGATGGACGCAACGACTTCACCGTCCCAGACCCCTACCCCTGAGGTATGGAATACTTTCGCGCCTCCCAGCATTGACCCTGTAACGCCTGTCCCACCCGCGGCTGCGCGCTTAGCGCTGCCAGAGGACGTTGAAATTTGGCTGTTCTCAGGTTCAGACCAGGAAGCCCCATACCGGGGGCGCACGGAAGCGTTTCATCTGGCCTTTGTCAATAAGAGGCTCTCCAAGGCCAGCGTGATTTCCATCCCGGGGAACCTGTTCCTTTACATACCGGGGTACACGATGCAGCGCCTGAATACCGCATACGCGCTGGGCGGAATGAACCTGGTGCGGGAGACGCTCGCGTATAACTTTGGAATAAAACCAGACCGCTTCGTGGTCGCCCATCCGCAGGAATTTGGCTGGCTGGTGGATGACCTGGGCGGCGTGGATGTCAGCGTCTTGCTGCCCATACGCGATGCCTGCGGCGGCTTGCCGTCCGGCTTGCACAGCATGAATGGTCAGAAGGCTTTGTGCTATGTGTCGTACCTTTCGGGGGATGACTCGATTGACCGAACGAGAAGACAGCAGCAGATGCTGCAATTGCTCTTTACTAAATTAGTCCAAAATGGAAGGTTGGTTAAGCTGCCGGCCATGTACGTCTCGTACAGCGCTCAGTTGGACACTGATTTTCCGCTGGCGGAACTGCTGCTGAACATCCCACTCTTCCTGCGTTTGGGAGACCCGCAGCGGCTGAGCTACTATTTGCTCGGCTGGAACGAACTGCGAAGCTGGGAACTGCCGGACAATACCCAGACCAAAGTGCTTCTACCAGACGCAGAGGCGGTGAACGCAGTTTTCGCGCGGGCGCTGGAAGATGTGCTTGAAGCCAGCCCTTTAGGCGAGATTGTGCTCACCTATGAAGCCCAGCTGACAGAAGCATCGGCTTTCACGCCTACGCCGCTGACGCCAATGGTAACGGGGAGTCTGCCTGTGATAACGGGCACTCCGACACCTACGCGCACGCTGCCGCCCGGCGTCACGCCGACGCCCGGCGTAACGCGCAGCCCGATACCGACCGCCATATTTCCGACCCCGTATCCTGTGAACACCCCCACAGATTCGGGTGAGTATCCGTAACAGAGGAACAAAATTGTTCTGATGCAAATGGACGCAAAAAAAACAACACGAACCACAGTCTTGAGCAGAATTATTCTGGTCTGTGTTTTCGTGCTGGTTGTTCTGAACCCGGCACCGGTGGAGTCCATACCTTTGCCCTCTGAAGGCCCGCAGCGCTCGGTGGTGCTGACAGTGGATTACACCACCTATGAGTGGTGGCTGCTCTCCTGGAAAACCTCGCAAGTGGTCTGCCAGATTTACGTCGAGCATGAATCCTGGCCGGATGACAGCGAAGTTTTATACTACTGCGGCAGTACCATCCTCAGCCAGTGGCAGCGGACTTCGGCCTGCGTTTTCGACAGCCTTATCACCAATCCCCAGCAGTGCCCCGGGCTTTATCTGCACCTGGCAAATGTCACGCCTTCCACGCGCAAGGTGGAGGTAAAACTGCCGCCTGCCGAGGTGTTGATTTCCATTGTCGGATGCGGCAATGCCCCCGGCGATAATCAATGCACTTCTCTGCCATTTTTGCGCATGGAGGCCTTTGAGCCTCTGCCCAACGAACAAATCATCCAAATCTTAGGCACGCTGAACGGACTGCCGTTCACCTGCCCTGGTCAAATCTGCGACTTGCCGCTTTCCCCGACCGGCATGAACGGCGTTGAAATAGTTTTCTGGGCGGAATCCAGCTATGGCGACGCGAGCGAAAAATTCACCGCGCAAGTGCGCGTGATACCCTGGGGGGAATTTGCCAATCCCGAAGCGCTTTCCGCGGACCAACCTGTTTACTACGTGGACGTACTAAGTTCGCAATACCAGCAAGACAATCTCTCCAGCTGCTCCAATATCTGGCAGGCATTTTTGCCAGTGGACGGCGCGCCGACCTGGCTGAACACGCCGCTGTTATCCGAAAATTTGATTTCTGTGAACGAGTATTACTTGCTGGCTGGCTCGCTCATTAAACAAGGATTGGTGAATGCCAGTGCCTGTGAGCGCGGTGGGCTGCAAGCCAACGGCGCGGCCAACGTCTGTGGAATGGAATTGGCGCGTCCGTACGTGAATGAATGGCAAAACCGCTTTGACGCTGAGATTTTGCAGGTTGCTACTGATACCGGCGTGCCCGCCCAGCTGATGAAAAACATCTTCAGCAGGGAAAGTCAATTTTGGCCGGGGATTTACGCCAAGGTTCAGGAAGCTGGCTTGGGTCAGCTGACAGAGCTGGGAGCGGACGCGGTGCTGTTGTGGAATCCAGATTTCTTTACGCAGTTCTGTCCGCTGGTGCTTTCCGCCGAGACCTGTCAACGCGGGTTTGGTAACCTGGATGAAGCCCAGCAGGCGATGCTGCGCGGCGCGCTGGTGCAGAAAGTGAACGCGAGCTGCCCGGATTGCCCGGTGGGGATTGACCTGACCCAGGCCAACTTCAGCATCAGCATCTTCGCGCGCGGGCTGCTGGCTAATTGCGAACAGGTCAACCAAATTGTCTATAACGCCACCGGCAAGAACGCTGGTCTGCTATCTACTTATGAAGATTTGTGGAAATTTACCCTACTAAATTACAACGCGGGTTCCGGCTGCCTGTCGCGGGCCATCCGCCAAACGGTTATCAATAAACAGCCGCTGATTTGGGGAAACGTGGTGCAATATCTGGAACCTGTGTGCCAGGCCGGGATTGCTTATGTGGACGACATCAGCAATATGCCAGTGGTCTCGGAGCCGGGCATCGGGGACTTGCTGGCCACGCCAAACCCTGAGGTTGTAGTCATCACGCCGACACCCGTGCCGACCTTGATGCCGACTATCACGCCCACCTCAATTTATCCGAGCCCAACGCCGCCCGGATACCCGGTGGTAACCCCTACACCCTTGCCTGAATACCCGTAAAAGCCGGAAATTGAGGGGGTTTTACTCGCCTGAGCGCAGGGTTTCCAGCTGAGCTTCCAGCTCCGCGCGTTTCTCTTCGCCGGCCTGGCGAACTTCTTCCCGAATTCTTTGCACGGCTTCTTGCAGCTTGCCTTTTAGTTCGCTGCCTCTGGCTGGCGTGTACAACAAAACCAACGCGCTTCCCAGCAGTCCGCCCAGGATTGCTCCTGTCAACCAAGATTGTGATTTGCTCATATCGTTTCCTTTGCTTGTTTCCTGACTGATTATAAGGTATTTTGCCGCGCTTGGTTCGTAAAAGCTTCATCACACCCGGCTGAAGCTGATGCCTTGTCTTGGCGGTCAAGGTGTCGTTGCGTGATTCGTCATCGCGAGCCCCCGCTGTATAGGACTTCATCCGGTCAAGACCGTTGGTATGTGGCGCAACAATACCCAAGGGGCACGATGTCTGCCCTTAAGGCATCAGGAGGCAGGCCGTCCCTGCGCCCGCGGACTACAGGATCCTTCGCTGGCGACCTGTGCCCAAAGGGATATCAGGATGACGAGGGGCTTTTACCAGCGCCCAGGATTACATGGGCGGAGCGGCCATTTACACAATTCTTCGAAAATGTTAATACGCTTCTATCGTTTGCCCGGTATATTTTTAACCAGTGAATCTAAAGTATAAGGAGATTTTGCATATGGGAAAAATTATTGGAATTGACCTCGGCACTACCAACAGCGTGGTTTCCGTGATGGAAGGCGGTTCTCCGACCGTCATTTCAACCTCGGAAGGTTCCCGGCTTTTACCATCGGTAGTGGCTTTTAATAAGAACGGCGAACGGCTGGTTGGCATCCCTGCCAAACGACAGGCCGTGGTAAACCCTGAGAATACCGTCTACTCCATTAAACGTTTCATGGGACGTCATTACGACCAGGTGTCCTCCGAACGCAAAATGGTGCCTTACAAAGTCGTCTCCGGACCCGGTGGCGACGTGCGCATCGAGATTCCTATAAACGGGCAAACCTATACCCCGCAGGAAATCTCAGCGATGATCCTGGGTAAGCTGAAAAGCGACGCGGAAGCCTATCTGGGTGAGAAAGTAACCCAGGCGGTCATCACCGTACCGGCATATTTTAATGACAGCCAGCGCCAGGCGACCAAAGACGCGGGCAAAATCGCGGGGCTTGAGGTGCTGCGCATCATCAATGAGCCCACTGCTTCTGCTCTGGCCTACGGACTGGATAAAAAAGAAAACGAAATCATCCTGGTGTTTGACCTGGGCGGCGGCACCTTCGACGTCAGCCTGTTGGAAGTGGGCGGCGGCGTGGTGGAAGTAAAAGCCACGAACGGCGATACCCACCTGGGCGGCGACGATTGGGATGAGGTGATTGTCCATTGGGCGGCAGACGAATTCAAGCGCGAACAAGGCATTGACCTGCGCAGTGACCGCCAGGCACTCCAACGCCTGCGTGAAGCCGCGGAAAAAGCCAAGATTGAGCTTAGCAGCGTGATGGAGACGGAAATCAACCTGCCCTATATCACCGCGGATTCCTCCGGCCCTAAACACCTGCTGCTGAAGCTCTCGCGAGCAAAGTTTGAACAGATGACCGAACAGCTGCTGCAGCGCTGTAAGCTGCCCTTTAACGCGGTGATTAAAGACGCCAACCTCAGCGTCAGCAAAATTGACGAGGTTGTGCTGGTAGGCGGGGCTACCCGCATGCCTATGGTGCAGGAGCTGGTGCGCCAACTGACCAATGGAAAGGACCCCAATAAAGGCGTCAACCCGGACGAGGTGGTCTCTATTGGCGCTGCCATTCAAGGCGGCGTGCTGGGCGGCGAGGTGAAGGATGTGCTTTTGCTGGATGTGACGCCGCTTTCCCTGGGCGTGGAAACCCTGGGCAGCGTCATGACCAAGCTGATTGAGCGCAACACCACTATCCCGGTCAAGAAAACCGAAGTCTTCTCAACCGCCGCGGACAGCCAGACCTCGGTGGATATTCACGTCCTGCAGGGCGAACGCCCGCTGGCTGCGGATAATATGACGCTCGGTCGTTTCCGCCTGGACGGCATTCCCCCCGCTCCCCGCGGGATCCCGCAGGTTGAGGTTACCTTTGACATTGACGCGAACGGCATCCTGAGCGTGACCGCAAAGGACAAAGCCACCAGCAAAGAGCAAAAGGTCACCATCACGGCCTCCACCAATCTGAACAAGAACGATGTGGAACGCATGGTGCGCGAAGCTGCCCAACACAAGGATGAAGATGACCAGCGCAAAGCGCTGATTGAAGCCCGCAACTTGGGCGACAGCACTGCTTACCAGGCCGAAAAATTGCTGCGGGACATGGGCGAGAAGGTGGATGCTGCAAAACGCATGGAGCTTGAAGCCAAAATTAAGGACCTGAGAGACAACATTGCGAGCGATAATGCTTCCGCGATCAACGCGGCCGCGCAGGCGGTGCAAAACCTCATGCAGGAAATCGGCGCGGCAGCATACCAACAGACTCAATCCGGGCCAACATCCGGGGAAGGCCAGCCGAAATCCGGGACCGCGCAAGGCGGCGAGGACTTTGTGGACGGCGAATTCCACGAAGCCTAAACCATGGAAGATGATCAGAACAGGGATTGCCAAGCGGCAGTCCCTGTTTTTTTGCGCATTCCCGCGCTTGAGAACAAGCCGCGTTCACGCTTGCGGCTGCTCACCAGGCAGATAGGGTAGAAAATTAACCACGCTTAGAAAGCGCGTTAAGCAGGCCAAAGATAAGAAAGTGCCGCGCGGTTAAGCTTTGACAGGCTTGGCGCTGAAAAAACGCTTTAATTGTATTGCGTTATAATGCCCCTTTGTTATGACGAATAAAAACACGAAGAAATTTCGGCGCCAGCTCAATGGGAAGAACAGCCTGCGCTGGCTATGGATAATTCTGGCAGCGGCTGTTGCTGTGGTGTTGATTTTGGCCGCTTTATACCAAATTCCTGCGATCCAAAACCGCGCCTATTTTTACGTCGCCAAGGCGCGCGCCAGGGTCCAATACTTTTTCCGTCCCCCCGGTGAGAAAGCCTTTAACCCCAGCGGGCAGGGCACGCTCATGCCTGAGGTGGCGGCCACGCTGACTGCTATGGCGCCCACCCCAACCCCCACGCAGGTGGAGACTGTCACGGCCACGCCCCACCCGACCCGACAGGCCACGTTTACGCCAACGATTACTTTTTCACCCACCCCTACTTCCACGCCCATTCCGCGCGCGATGACACTAACCGGCATCAAATACGAGCGTCAGCTCTTCAACAACTGCGGACCAACCAACCTGGCGATGCTGCTCTCTTATTGGGGTTGGGAGGGCGACCAGCACGTTGTGGAAAAGGTGATTAAACCGCTAAAAGAAGACCGCAATGTGATGCCGTATGAAATGCTGGAATACGTCAACACGCAGACGAGCCTGACAGGGGTCGTGCGTTACGGCGGGAATATTGACTTGGTAAAAAAGCTGGTCGCGGCTGGTTTTCCGGTTTTGATAGAACGCGGATACATGAACGCCAAAGAAGGTTGGATGGGACATTATGGCATCATCACCACGTATGATGATGTTTTGCAAAAAGTGCGCATCCCGGATTCTTTCTTGGGTGATATTGCCCTGCCTTACGACCTGGTGAGCATGTACTGGAACCAATTTGACGGTATATACCTGGTGATTTATCCCTATGAGCGTGAAGAAGAAGTAATCAACATTCTCGGACCGCAGTGGGACGCCGACTACAACCTGCGTTACGCGCTTGAACAAACTGCTGACCGTATTTCCACCCTGGAAGACCGCGAGCTTTTCTTTGCCTGGTACAGCCGCGGCAATATTTTGATTGAAATGAAAGACTATGCCGGCGCTGCGGAAGCATATGATAAGGCTTTCGCGGTGTATGAAAAAATCCCCACGACAGACAGACCCTGGCGCGTCTTTTGGTACCAGACCGGGCCGTTTTTTGCGTACTTCTATACCGCGCGATATCATGATGTGTTGAACCTGGCGAACTATGTACTGGACATCACCCCTGAGGATGCTATCCCGGAAACCTGGGTGTGGCGCGGGCGCGCGAACAAGATGTTGGGAAACTGGCCGGCTGCCGAGAGTGACTTCCGCAAAGCGCTGGAATGGCACCCGGAGTGGTGGGTGGCTGAAAGCGAGTTAATTAACATGGGGCTTACCCCCTAAGCCGCGCCGCGGCTTGTTATAATTGGCTTATGGTAAAAATACTGCACTTTGCCGACGCGCATATCGATATCGCCACTAGCGGCCCTTACGACCCGACCACCGGGTTGTTCTTGCGCGTGACAGACTTTCTTAAATCTCTGGACGCGATTGTTGAAACAGCGATTAATGAGCGGGTTGACCTGGTAATATTTGCGGGGGACGCTTACAAAGACCGCAGTCCCGCGCCCACCTATCAGCGCGAATGGGGGAAACGGATGATGCGCCTTTCCAGGGCCGGCATTCCGACCCTCCTGCTCACCGGAAACCACGACACTTCACCCTCGCAGTTGCGCGCGCACGCCATCCAGGAGTTTGCCACGCTGGATGTTCCGCATGTGTATGTGGTGGACAAACCCCGTTTGTTTGGCCCACCAGACCTGGAAAACCTGCCGGTGCAGGTGCTTGCCATTCCCTGGGTTACACCCTCCGCGGTGAAAAACGCCGCGCCTGAAACGACGGAACCAAACGCTGACCTGAACCTGATTGTTGAGAACGCGGTTGGGGTAATGATTCAAGACGCCCTGAACCAGCGCGATGAAACTCTGCCTTTCATCCTCACGGCGCATGCTTCCATTCAAGGGGCGCTCATTGGGGAGGAACGCAAAATTAAACTTGGTCGGGATGTTCAGCTTTCACAGGGATTAGTGAAAGACGCGCGCATTGACTATGTCGCGCTGGGGCATATTCACCGTTTTCAGGACTTGAACGCTGGCAATCACCCGCCTGTCATCTATTCCGGCTCCATCGAACGCGTCGATTTTGGCGA
>JAAZPN010000120.1 GCA_012797215.1 Chloroflexota bacterium
AAAGGACGCGCGCAAGACCCGCGTCCTTTAGCCACAAAGCAATTAGGCTTACTTCATCGTGATAGGCAGGGCGATGCTGTATTTATAGAGAGGCTCCCAGACATCCGTCTCGCCGTTCATGATGCTCTGCGCGACGGCCGCTACCTGGTCCTGCACATCCTGCGGGATAGATGCCGCGGCGTCGTGATACGGCGCAAGCCCTACGCCCTCATTTGCCAGGTCGTTGACCATCGTGCCGGATGTAAAAGTGGCATCCACAATATCCTCAATGGTGTGGTAAACCGCCATATCCACCCGTTTCATTGCGCTGGTGAGCAGGAATTCGTGCCCATCCATTCCGCCGCCGCCAAAAAAGGTGTAGTAGACGTCCACATCCACGCCAATCGCCCATTTGCCAGCCTGGGCAGTCGTGATGTTTACCCCAAGCCCGGTAGGACCAGCAACCGCGAAAATAACATCCGCGCCGCGCGCCATCTGGTCTTCCGCCATCTGTGCTCCGAGATCAGGGTTTAGGAAGTCATAGGAATATTCCAACAAAACCTGCACGGATGGGTTTGCCCACTGGGCGCCATATTGATATGGGAACATAAAATTGTCCACAGGAGGGATGGGAAATCCGCCGATGGCCCCAATGACGTTGCTGGTGCTCATCAAGCCTGCCAGGGTGCCAGCCAGATAACCAACTTCTGCCTCGTTGAATTTGATGCCGCGCAGATTATCCGGGTAAGTATCCCAACTGGCGTCCACAATGGCAAAATTTACCTCCGGGTTTGCGATTGCAGCCGCGAGCGTTGCATCCGTCATAGAATAACCTACGGTGATACAAAGGATATTCCCGCCAGCAACACATGCAGCAAGCTGTGTCGCGTAATCGTCTTCAGGGCTGGTAGGATAGATCGTCCCGACCACGCCAAAATCGGTTTCCGCCTGCGCGAGACCCGCGGCGGCCATTTCGTTAAAAGAGTTGTCGTCGATACCGCCGGTATCCGGGATCAGCCCGATGTAGACAATCGGCTTTGGAGGGGATGCCTGGCCTGCTTGGGGCAGCGCGAACAAGAGGATAAGGAGAATAGCTGTAACCCCCAGAATAAGGTTGCGAAGCGTGTTTTTGGGCGTTCTTTCCCGGTGAGACATAATTGGACTCCTTAGTGTTTGGTGGACATTAAGCGGCATCTTCCTGTCAATTTTTCGGATGCTGGATGTAAAAGAGCTTGTTAACTATTGAGAAAGGCGTGTGTGTAGGTAAATAAACAAACTAGTGGACAAAATCAAGTATACAGCGATTATATTGAATATGATAATTATTTAAAGGTTTTCAGGGGATTAAAAAGAAAGTGCCCCCACAGGAATTCGAATCCTGGTTTTGGCATACGCCCTGCGGGCTAAGGGCCGCGACAATGGTCAGGATAATCTTTTTTGGGTTTGCTGGATTAAAAAGAAAGTGCCCCCACAGGAATTCGAATCCTGGTTTTGGCCTTGAGAGGGCCGCGTCCTGGGCCACTAGACGATGGGGGCATGAAAAAAGTATTGCTTTGTTAATCCGCTGCTGCCGAGTTTCTGGTTTTGGCATACGCCCCTTGGGCTAAGGGCACGAGCTTTGTGCCGCTAAACGCTGGGGGCGGTTCAGGGAGTAAATAATATCATAGGGTAAAACGCGAGTCAATGATTCAAGCCCGCCTATTCGTACCGCAAAATAAGCATCGGCGTTTTCAGGCTAAGCCTTGGGCAGGCAGCCTCGTTCAGAGACAGGCCTAATTTAAAAATAAGATTCTGGTTTGGCTTCCTCCGCGCTTCGGCTTTGTCTAATGCTACAGAGGCAATCGCCCCGCAAACCACCTATAATCAAACAAAAATGGAGTGGAAAGCATGCAATATCGTCATCTTGGCAAAGCAGGCATTAAAGTATCAGAACTATCCATCGGTTCCTGGGTCACCTACGGCAAGCAAGTGGACGTTCAGCAAGCCCGGGAGATTCTGCAGGCAGCCTGGGAAGCCGGCGCGAACTTCTTTGATAACGCCGAATCTTACGCGGGCGGGGA
>JAAZPN010000121.1 GCA_012797215.1 Chloroflexota bacterium
AAATCCGAGGGTCTAATCTTTCGGACGCGGGTTCGACTCCCGCCATCTCCACCTAAAAAGAAACCGGTTTGCGCCGGTTTCTTTTTTTCAGTCGAGGGTGTTTGGTCGATTTATTGCCAAGTTAGTACTTGGCATAACCCGAATTACCCGCCAATCAAGTTCTTAAACCCGTTTTCATCGAGGATGGGAATACCAAGTTCCAGCGCTTTAGTGTGCTTAGAGCCGGGATTCTCACCCAGCAACAGATAGTTGGTCTTCTTACTGACCGAAGAGGAAATATTTCCGCCGTGCTCCAGAATCAAGGCTTCCGCTTGCTCGCGGCTGAGGCTTGGCAGCGTGCCAGTAATAACAAAAGTCAGGCCATTGAGGGCTTGGGAGGAAGCTTGCTGCCTGAGCTCAGCCGTTTCCTGCGGCCAAACGCCGTACTCCCGGAAGTTTTCTAGCAATTCCTGGTTATGCGCCTGCGCGAACCAACTGGTGATAGATTCGGCAATGTTTGGGCCAATGCCTTCCAGGTTTGTCAGATCCTCTACAGATACACGTTTTAGAGTGTCGAGGTTTTGGAATGTGCGCGCAAGCTTTCGCGCGGCCACTTCTCCCACCCCATGAATGCCAAGACCGATAATCAGCCGCTCCAGGCTCTGCTTCTTGGAAGCTTCGATAGCCTGCAGAAGGTTATCCGCTTTCTTCTCACCAAACTTATCCAGGCGCAGGAGTTCCTCGCGGTTCAGCGTGTACAGGTCCGCGGCAGAACGGACCAGACCGCTTTCTACCAGCTGGGCGACGATTTGGGAGCCGAGACCAGTGATATCCAGCGCTCCGCGGGACACATAGTTTTCGATGTTCCGCACCAATTGCGCCGGACAGCTGCTGTTCACGCAGTAATATGCCACTTCCTCGGGCACTTTCTGAATCGGAGAAGCACAGGAAGGACATACGTTTGGGACAGTGAAAGGTATTTCAGTGCCAACGCGTTTTTCTGGGAGGGGCCCGAGTATGTAAGGGATAACTTCTCCCGAGCGCTTCAGGAGCACCTGATCACCGATGCGGATATCCTTTTCCCTGATGAAATCAAAGTTGTGCAAAGTAGCCTGACGCACAATCACACCACCGATGCTCACCGGTTTAAGCATCGCGAGAGGAGTAAGCACGCCAGTTCTGCCAACGTTTACCTGGATATCCAATAAAGTGGTTTCAACCTCCTGGCCCGGATACTTAAAAGCCAGCGCGCTGCGCGGGTCCTTGCCAGCAAAACCAAGTAGTGTCGATAAGCGTTGGTCATTGACCTTGATGACAATTCCATCGGCATCGTAAGGCCAGGTATGGCGGGAGACTGCCTGCTCCTCGCAAATCGCTATTGCTTCTTCAATATTCGCGGCTTTCCAGGATAGGGGGTTGACTGGAAAACCCAACGTTTTGAGATAATTCAGAATGCCGCTTTGTGTTGGGGGGATATCCTCTGAAGAAACAAGTATTTGGTAGACGTAGATTTTTAATGGACGTTTAGCCGTAACTGTCGGGTCTAACTGACGAAGAGACCCTGCCGCGGTGTTGCGGGGGTTCAGATAGGTTTTCTCTCCGCGTTTTTCCAGTTCGGTATTTAAGCGCTCAAAATCCTCTTTGAAAATTAACGCTTCACCGCGCACGACCAAGCGGCTGGGCGCTTGTAAATCACTGGAAATCGGAATACGCAGTGGAAGCATTGGCACTGTCTTGAGGTTTTCGGTGATGTCCTCTCCTACCAACCCATCCCCGCGGGTGGCGCCGAGCGTAAACAGCCCATTTTCATACGTCAGCACAACTGTAAGCCCGTCCAGCTTGGGTTCCAACATATAATCCGCCCCAGCAACCGCCGGGTCGAGGCGCAAAATGCGCTCATACCAATCCAGCGTATCCTGCCGGCCGAAACCATTGGCGAGGCTGAGGACTGGGGTGGGGTGTTCCACTTTTCTGAACCTATCCAACGGCGCCCCACCGCTGCGTTGGGTAGGGGAATCCGGCGTGATAAGTTCAGCATGCGCGTCTTCGAGGTCTTTTAGCCGCTTATAAAGCTGATCGTATTCATAATCACTAATGACGGGCGCGTCCAGCGTATGATACAGATAGTTGTGGTAATGCAACTGCTTACGGAGGTTTTCGATTTGTTGACGAACATTCTCTTCACCCATAATCACCTCTGCCGTAAATCCTACAGGCCGCTTTGGCAGTCTTTCCCCTTAATCAGCCTGATATTAACGAATGTTCCCGGTGAGATTCGAACTCACATTACCGGCTTCGGAGGCCGATGCCTTCTCCATTAGGCCACGGGAACAGTCTGCATATTATACTCAAAAACATTTAATCCGCGTCCGTTCAGACTCTCTCACAATGCCAGCGCGCGCAGCATCTCGGGGTAATCGCGGACCAATTCCGGATGCTTTTTAAAATCTGTCAGCGGCTTATCGGGCGTAACCGGGACGATATGGAAATGCAGATGGAATACTGTTTGTCGGGCAAATTTCCCGGAATTGTTGAACAAATGCATATCCTGAATGCCAAGCCTATCCTGGTATAAACGGATCACCTGTTTTATGGCTAAACCCGTCTGACAGAGCACTTCTTCGGGAATGCTGAACAAATCCGGATAATGCGCTTTAGGAATCACCAGCGTGTGATATTCTTTGATGGGTTCAAGGTCCAGGAATGCCAGAGCGTGTTCAGTTTCCAGCACTTTCCAACAAGAAATTTCCCCTGCGATTATCCGGCAAAAAACGCAATCATCCATCTTCTCTCATTTCCTCTGGACTAAAGATTAAGGCAGTACGACAAACCTGGTAACTGCCGGGCGTCAAACCTAAGAGACGCAGCAGTTCGTCGGGGCGTCCATTGGCATCTGGAGTGGATTTCATTCTCAGAAGCAAATCCAGCCCCTGCGGGGTTTTCAACCAGTTAGCGGCAAGTATCAGATTTTTGTAATTAACGGTTTTTGTGCGACGTGTGAAAAGAATGTTTTCCTGGTCAAGTAAGTTGGAGAGCTTTTCAGCTACTTTCTGCGGCTCTCCCTCCGGAAAAAAGCTCACGCGGTACTCCGACGCAATCAGGCTGGATTGCAGGCTCGGGAGCTGATTCGAAACTAATTCTATTTGCCTGACACTAATGTCATTCGGCAGCGCGAGATCCAAATTTTGCTTGATTAGCGGGATGTCCACTTGCTCATCCAGCCAAAAATCCAATAATTCCGCCTCTGAAGAAAAGCCCAACGGCAGCGCGCTGGCAAGGCTCAGCCTGACCTTTGGATTGAAACCCTGACTGAAGCGAAGCGGAAGACCAGACCGGCGTAGGGCGCGTTCAAAGAGCCGCTGTAGGTCTAAATGCCCGGTAAAGCGTAAGTCGCCATGCTTAGCAAACTTCACGCGAACGCGCACTGGTGGATTGTTATTCATGGGCACCCCCAATATATTTCTTCATCTGAGGGTTTCAGGCTGCCAAAAGCGTCCAGAATGCCGCAATTGAAGCAGTTTTTGCGGCAGTCCTCGCGTGTTTTGCCAGCCTGGCTCAAGCGCAAGTCGGTCATTAGAAAGCGTTTGCTAACACCAATTGAGATGTGGTCCCAGGGAAGGATTTCATCCAGGCCGCGCTGTCTTTTCGTGTAGAAATCCGGATCGATGCCGCAAGCGGCAAAGGCTTCCAGCCAGGCGTTCACATCAAACCGCTCTGTCCAGGCATCCATCTTGGCGCCGTTCTTCCACGCCTGAAGTATGACGGCGCCCAAACGGCGGTCGCCACGCGAGAGCCAGCTTTCCAGGAGCGTGGAATCTGGGGGATTGTAGGTCATTTTGATATCTGATTTTCGCGTTCCATCTTTGAGAAGGTCGATTTTGGACTGCAAAGAACGGCTGTCTTCGATGGAATACCACTGGAAAGGCGTATGCGGTTTGGGGATGAAAGTGGCTATGCCAAGATGTATTCTGACCCGATTGCCTTTAACAACCTTACCAATGTTTTTTATCTTACGGGCAAGGTCCAGGATGGCCTGTACGTCTTCCATGGTTTCCTGAGGCAGGCCAATCATAAAGTACAGTTTCAGGCTTAACCAACCGTGTTCGAAGATTGTCCGCGCTGTTTCGAGAATCACTTCTTCGTCCAGCGGTTTATTAATAATCGCGCGCATGCGTTCCGTGGCCGCTTCTGGCGCGAGCGTGAAACCACCGCCTGGCCGCAGTTCTTTAAGCTCATCCATCAAGTCCACTGAAAAAGATGCAATGCGTAGGGACGGCAAGTTCACTTGGACGCGTTTGTCTTTAAACTGGTCGTATACGCCCTGAATAATCCCAAGAATACGGGTGTGGTCAGATGAGGAGAGCGAAAGCAAACCGACTTGCTCATAACCTGTGGCGTCCAGACCTTCTTGCACAGCGGTGAGAATTTCGTCTGAATTGCGCTCGCGAACGGGACGGTTCACCATGCCCGCGTGGCAAAAACGACAACCGCGCGTGCATCCGCGCATAATTTCGACTGAAATTCGGTCGTGGACGGTTTCTACATTAGGGACAAGAAAGCGAGTCGTCGCCGGTGGCAGGACTGATAATATGCGTTTTTGAACAGGCAGAGGGGCTCCAGGAATTCGACTGAATACTCCCGAAATTGTTCCCTCGGAAGAATATGTCACCTCGTAAAGACTGGGCACATAAACACCTGGGATTTCCGCTAATATTTTTAGTAAATCAGTTCGTGGTGCCTGGGAGCGTTTCCACTTTTGGAAAGCGCGCGCGATTTCCAAAATCATTTCTTCACCTTCGCCGATGGCAAAAGCGTCTAAAAAATCCGCCATGGGTTCTGGGTTGTAGCAAGCCTGCCCACCGGCGATGATAAGAGGATGTTCGGCAGTACGCTCTTCAGCCAGTAAAGGAATGCCCGAAAGGTTCAGAATATTGAGGACATTCGTATAGATTTGCTCATATGGCAGCGTGAAACCGAGGATATCAAACTTGTTCAGAGGGGTTTTGGATTCCAAAGAAAACAATGGAAGCTGGTTTTCGCGTAGCAGCGCTTCCATGTCCATCCAGGGTGAATAAGCGCGCTCTGCCAGTATATCCGGCTGCTGATTCAGGATGTCGTATAAAATGGCAAGACCGAGGTTGGGCTGTCCAAGGTCATAAATGTCCGGGAATACCAAGGCGACGCGCGTTTCCACGCTTTCCCAGCTTTTGCGCACCTGGTTGTGTTCTCCGCCAACATACCGACCAGGCTTCTCCACGCTGAAAAGTATTTTCTCCAGCTTGCTGTCTATCGTTGATTTCCCTTGATCACTCATCGGGTTTCCTCAGCGGCGTAAGGTTTGCCCGCGATGACAGGATTTACAAGACTGCCAATGCCGTCAATAAAGATGGAGACGACATCCCCCGCGTTTAATTTTCCAACTCCCGCTGGAGTGCCGGTGAGAATGACATCCCCTGGCAGCAGCGTCATGATGGAAGAGGCGTAAAGAATGAGCTGTTCGATGTTGAAGAGCATATCTCTGGTGGAGTTCATCTGCCTCAAAACCTCATTGACGCGGCAGGTAATAAGCGAGTCTGAGGGGTCAAATTCTGTCTCAATCCAGGGACCTAAAGGACAGAATGTGTCGAAGCCCTTGGCGCGAGTCCATTGACCATCTCTTTGCTGCAAGTCACGCGCTGTGACGTCATTGGCGACTGTATACCCAAAAATCGCATCCCGCACGCCTTCCGGGCGCAGCCAACGCGATTTTTTCTTGATGACCACCGCGAGTTCAGCCTCGTGTTCCACGCGTTCGGATTGAGGCGGCAGAATAATTGGGTCACCGCTGCGGATAAGGGTGGAGGGCGGCTTAAGAAATAGCAGGGGTATTTCCGGCGGCGTTTGATTCATTTCGCGGATGTGTTCCTCATAATTTCGCCCAACAGCGATAATCTTGGAGGGCAGGCATGGAACAAGCAGCTTGAGCTCGGAGAGGGAAAATTCGGGGTCGTATCGTCTGAATTCTCCGAAAGGATCTCCTTGAATAACGCCAACTTTGTCCTGGTCAATCCACCCATAAGAGGCAGGGGTGTATTTGGTTTCAAAACGCACAATTTTCATTTTTTGTGTATAATTTCTCTCTCCGGGCGGATAGCTCAGTTGGTTAGAGCGCATCTTTTACACAGATGAGGTCGCAGGTTCGAGCCCTGTTCTGCCCATTTTTTTGTTTAACCTTCTTATTATACCAATCCTATAAGGGCTCGTTTTCTGGGGGGGAAATTAATCGGTATTCAAGAGTTCCAATTCGTCTTCCAATGCGAGATAGGTATCGGACAGGTAATCCTCAAGCGCTGCAGTTTCTGGTAGGCGATTGCAGTAAGTGCGGTAAACACAATAGCGACAACGCTGGATATCGTCTGTTCTGACGAAGTCCGCCGCGGGCGAGGATTGGATTTCCCGCATTATTGCGGTAATTAATTCCAGATCTTGCTCCTCTTTTGATGAACCGTACTCAAAAACAATCGGGTTAGTGGGTTCGGTCACTTCCCAATACACCATTCGGATGACTGCTTTTTCAGCGCGGGTTTGGGTATCAATTTCCTGAGCCAAAACAAGCGGAAAAACTTTACTTTGGAGTTGCGCTGCCAGCCATGCTTTTGATGGTTTCTTTCGCGATGTTTTCCAATCGTAGATTGTAAGAACCTGGTCGTTCTCATGCAGCAGGTCGTACTTTGCGCTAAGGATAAAGCCGTCAAGCTGCGTAGTAAGCGTGTGCTCGGGCCAAAGCTGGCCAGAAAGATCCTTACTTACTGTGTGTGTAAAAAGCTCAAACCACTGCTTGATTCTTGGATCCGGGTCGTTGGAAGCGTTCCGGCTTAATATTTCCGCGGATAAACCGAGCAGATATTGGTGAACAAGCTGGTGAAACCGAGACCCTGCAAGACGATCCCGCTCAAAAGCTTGCACATCTTCCAAAGCGGGAGCAGGCCACAAAAACCGTTCAACGTAACGCAGGTAGAACCGCGCTTTGCAGTTTAGGTAAGCCTGCAAATTGGACTGCGTAAAAATGAATTTATCAGGGAGCAGGCTGGGCATTGTTCTTCCTTTCAAGGTAAGCACGCAACGCGCTGACCGCAATCGCTTCGGACTGTTTTCCATTGCTGCCTGTGTTAAATGAAATCGTCAACGAACGTTTCGCGCGCGTGATGCCCACGTAAAGCAGACGCAGGCGCTCGCGCGCGACATCCGCCCGCGCAAGACTTTTGTTTTGAGTGTCCTGAAAAGTCCCTTCCGCGAATGAACGAAGCTGCGCTACCAATTCTGCCTGCATATTCATCCTGCCGCGAAGAAAGTACTTCTCGCCGCGCAGCGGTTCTTCATCTTTCCCTGTCGGGAAATCATAGGCATTGGCTGAACTGATAAATACTTTATCCCACTCCAGGCCTTTGGCCTTATGCAAGGTGGCGACGACCACTTTTCCGCGATAATCTTCCGGGTCAAAACCTTCAGCATACGTTGAGAGCTGGGCAAATCGCCGCTCATTTTTGGCAATGGCGAGCAGTTCCTCATTCAAATCAGCCAGCGTCCATTCTGGATGCAAGTCGCGGAACTCACGCAGTAAAAGCGCCATTTTGTGTATCGAGGCAAGCTCCAGGTTATCCAGTTCCAGGTCCATCGTCGCAGCCAGGATAAATTGATCAGGAGGAAGGTGGGCAGCAAGATGCCATTTGCGGGCTAATTCACGGAAATGGGTGAGTTCAAACAAAACTTCTTGTGGGGTACCCTGTTCTTCCAGCTGGCGCACCCAATCTTG
>JAAZPN010000122.1 GCA_012797215.1 Chloroflexota bacterium
CCCCCGCCCGCGCGCGAACACAGCTTACAAACAAAATTCAGGGGCAGATTGGTTCTGCCCCTGACCGGTTTAAAACCACTTCCAGCGCTTTTTGTCGAGCGGCCGGCCTTTCCAGGACAGGCGACCGCTCAGGCTCATTACCAGCGAGCGGAAGGCCACCAGCGTGCTGCCCGCGTTCAGGACCGGATAAAGCAGCGCGAGCCGCAGCGGGATGCGCGCTTCGGCGAATGGCAGCAGCCAGAGCAGGACCGCCAAGCCGACGCACAGGGCCAGATGCGGCCAAAGCGCGTCTGGCGCGGCGCCGATGGCTTTCATCAGAATGACAACCAAAGGAAGCCACGCGAGCATGAATAAGTAAAGGTAAACAAAGATATAAGGCAGAATTGAGAAATCAAAATATGCGAAATAGTTCTTGGTGAAGCCATCCAGCGCCTCTTTGCTGCTGGTGTACATGCGGCAGCTGATGAGGTCAGAAAGGTGCACCGCGCGCCAGCGCAGACCCGCCGCGATGACTTTTTGGGCCAGGGCGCGGTCGTCAACAATTTCGTCTTGCAGGCCAGCGTGCCCACCAATTTTTTCGTAAGCTTCCCGCCGGAAAATCATGACCTGCCCAATTCCCACTGCCAGGGCTTTCCAATGCAGGCGGTAAGACAGCCAGAATGAAATAAGACACAAGCTTGCCCAGGAAAAGAAAGGCACCAGCAGTTTTTCGCCCCACGAGCCCAGCAGCTGCCGTGGAAAACCGGTCAGGAAATCCGCATTCTCGCGCTGCAGGCAGGCCATTAATTCTCGCAAGGCGTTGGGCGCATACACTGTATCCGCGTCGGTGAAAAACAAAACCTCCCCCGCTGCCTGGCTGGCCAACTGGGCGCAAGCCCAATTTTTGCCCTTCAGGCGGCCAACGGCAGGCGCGCCGTGCAGCACGCGCAGCCCTGGCTTGGATTTGGCCAGAGAGTCCAGAATTGCTGGGGTAGCGTCAGTGGATTCATCGTCCAGGACCAGAAGTTCAAAATTGGAGTAATCCTGGGCAGACAAGCTGTTCACCAGGCGCGCGATGTTCTTTTCTTCGTTGCGGGCTGGCACGAGAACGGAAACAAAGGGCAAATTGGGCGGCTGCTTGCCGCGCCGGGCTTTGCGCAGCACAACCAGATTGCTGACAACAACCAGCAGTAAAATGCTTTGGAAAAGTATAAAATGCACGATGACGTCGTGCGCGAGATAGCGGCCCATGTTCTACGCTTCGTAGAACCTGAACAGACGTTTGAGCCAGGGTCGGAATTGAGGCGCTTTGGCTAAATCCCCGCGCAGCGTCCACACCAGTACAGCCAGCTGCAGCAGCCAAATCAACAGCAAGAGCTTATTCTCCCTAAAGATGAAGATGGCTGGCAGAGCCAGCGCCAAACCGGTTAGCCCGCTCCAACCGGAATTTTTGAAAAAGGCTTTGCCAAGCAGCACTCCCAGCACTGCCGCGCCGGATACCGTCCAAACCGTCAGTCCAATCCAAACCCCAAGCGCGGCGGCTAAGGCTTTGCCGCCCCTGAAGCGCAGGAAAGGGCTGAAGGCGTGCCCAAGCATCGGCATGATTGCGATGACAGCCATGGGGATGCCGCGTAAACCGAGCACGCGCCAGGCGTAGCCAACAGGCAGGACGGCTTTACTGATATCCAAAAACAAAACCAGTATCCCCAACCAGGCTTTGCCTGTGCGAAAG
>JAAZPN010000123.1 GCA_012797215.1 Chloroflexota bacterium
AAAAGCGCTATCAAGAACACCAGCGCGATCAACGTGAGGATTAGATCCAAGAAGCGCTTGAACATACGATAAATGCCGCCTATAGGCGCCCGGTCCACAAAAGAGCGTACGACCCATTCAGAATCCAACAGGTCAATGGGCACACGTCCCAGCAGTTCTTCGTACACTTCCGCCATGGTGGAAATTTGCAGTCCTTTTTCCTGCGCGGTCAGCAGGTTTTGGAACATGCCGTGATTCATTTGCCCCGAGATCGCCAGGATTAAATCGGTAACGCCTAAGTCCTTAACCAAGGTTAACAACTGCGTGTGGTCACCCAGAATCTTATAATCGCGGATTTGCGCGCCAAGTTTCTCCGGGTCATCATCGATTAAGCCCAGCAAATTGTAGGGCGGCTGCACCTGGTCCGCGATTATATTCACCAAAGTGCTGCCAGCCTTGCCGGCGCCAATCACCAAAAGCCGGCGGGATTTTGTGGCAGCCGAAAAGATTCTGACGTAAATCACGCGCCAGATGAGGGTCAGAATCGAGACAAGCACAATGAAAAACAGAACGCCCCGCCGCGGCAGCGTCTGCGGAGGCATGGCAAAGTAGACGATCAGGTAGAGCATTGAGGCAACGATGATTGCCAGGCCAATCCCCTTGAGGGTGAGTTTTAGATTGCCTGCCTTGTTCAGGTCGTAGTTATCCACCATCAGGGCAATCCAAATTACAGGCAGAAAATAAAACCAGGTATCCGGGCGCGTCCGTAGGAATTCCATCGAAAAGTTCATCCAGGCATCGCCGGTGGACCACAAGTACAGCGCAATGAACAACGCGAGCACTGCTGCCGCGATATCTCCCAATATAAGGATGGACCTGTGCTCAGAAGGTTGTAAACGCAAACGTGGGGGGGTGTTTTTTTCCTGCATCATACCTTGCTCCTGCCGTTTGAACGCGCTGATTTGGAAACCAGCCCAGCCAGCAGACCAGCCCCCCAACAAAAGTGCATGGTTGCGGCAGCTAAGGGAAAACCGAAAGCCAACACGGCATCCTTTTTTTGCGCCGCGAGCTGGATTCCCGCCGCGGCCAGCGCTGCCGTATAAAGAACAGCCGCGCCGACAAACATCAATAGAAATAGCTGCCAGAACAGTCCCGCAGTCAACAGCACGGCCATTCCCAACACAAATAGCGGGGGGAGCGCTTGCCGAAGCCGTAGTGAGCCCGGGTAGCGCTTAAGCATTTGCGCCTTCCAATAGCCGTAGCGCCAATACTGGCTGGCCAGTTCCTTCAGGTTTCTGCGGGCAAAATAAACGCAGCGAATCTGCGGGTCCAGCCAGATTTTCCCTCCAGCCTGCCGGACGCGCGTGTTAAACTCATAATCCTCGTTGGAGAGCAGCGTTTCGTCGTACATGCCTATCCGCTGCACCAATTCACATTTGAAAGCTCCAAAAGGAACCGTGTCCACATAGCCAGCCTGTTTGCCGTGCCGGTACTGCGCGTCCCCTACTGCCAGCGGGTGCGCGGCGGCAGCGGCGATGGAGCGGGCAATCCAGGTGTTTTCCTGAGCTTGAATATCCCAAACTCCGCCGACAACATCCGCTACATTCTGCATTAATGCATCATAACAGCGCGCGATGTACTCCGCATGCGGGACGGAATGCGCGTCCAGGCGCAGCAGCAGCTCGCCTTCAGCGGCGCGGATGCCCGCGTTCACCGCCGCCGGAATGTTGCGTTTGAGATTGTCCACAACTTTCAGGCGCAAATCCGGGTGAGTCGCCTGGAACTCCGCGATGACTGCGCGGGTGCTGTCCGTGGACATCCCATCGGCGATGATAATCTCCAA
>JAAZPN010000124.1 GCA_012797215.1 Chloroflexota bacterium
AAATCCACCAACAGGGTTACAAGTACCTGTTCTCACCATTCCCCAAGTCCCCGAACCAAACCGAGGATGTGTTCAAAATCCTGAATGAAGCTATTCCGGAAGGCGAACGACCAACCAAGGTTGCAGTCTTTGCCTACAATGATGACTGGGGCAAAGAATGGGGCGACCTGGTCAAACAGCGCGCGCCGGAATACGGATATGAAATCGTGGTTTATGAAGAGAACCCGGTTGGCGTGAACGACTGGACTGCCGCGATTCAGAAAGCCAAGGCGGCGGGCGCAGAAATGCTCCTCACTCTGCCTATCTTCCCGGACGGCAGCGGCATGTTCAAAACCATGGCAGAGCTTGGATGGACCCCGAAATTCTCGCTGGTCATCCGCGCACCGGAAGGCGTGAACTGGGGTGAATCCCTTGGGAAGATTGGCGAATACGTCACGATCTTCCCTGGGTGGCACCACGGCGCGAAATTTGATGGCGTGGATAAGCTCAATGCCCGCTACCAAGAGCTGTACGGCCGCCCAGCCGATCTGCTGACCGGCCCTGCTTATGCCTGCGTGCAGATTCTTGCCCAGGCTATAGAAGAAGCTGGAACTTTGGACCGCGATGTTATTCGCGATACAATTGCGGCTGGTGAATTCGAAACCGTAATTGGTTCCGTGACCTTCAACGCGGACGGCACTGGCAATGTGTTGGATCCATTAATCCAATGGCAGAACGGCAAGATGGAGCTGGTATGGCCGGCTGAACACGCCACAGCCCCATTAATCTACCCAGCGCCGGCTTTTGAAGAACGCTAATCTGCTCAGCTAAGAGTGCTGCTTTTCATGCTCCAGGAGCCAAGAACTCCTCTTTAGTGGTGAAAAAAAGCGCAGATTGCAAACTTAACGCAATGCACGGTGGTTCCTCCCCGAGTTAAATTTTGGGAGGAACCACCATTGCTAATTTACAGGAAAGAAATACTTAAAAGAAAATTGCGCGCCAGGTGTGGTGGTGCCTGTTGCGTTCGGCCTGACGAAAAATCTTGTGAAAATCAACGAGCAATGACCCTGAAATATACAAAATACATGGTTGGAGTTTGTCATAATGAGTAACCCAAAAAATATGGACGAAAAAAACCAAGCCACGCAAGCACCTCCCCCAATCTCAAAAGCGGACCCCGGCGTGCCCCCGCCTATTATGGATACCAGTTTTGTGAAACGGCAGTGGTTGGATGTTCCATACGCCCACCAATCTGAGACGCAAAAAATGGACATTTTTTTGCCTGATGAAGGGGAGGGGCCGTTCCCAATCATTTTTGTTATTCACGGCGGGGCATGGAAAATTTGCGACAAGCGGGACGAGCAGCTGATGCCGATGCTAAAAGGGATTTATCGTGGATACGCTGTTGTGAGCATTAACTACCGATTGAGTCAGGAAGCGATTTTCCCGGCACAAATTTTTGATTGCAAGTCGGCCCTGAGATTTATAAAAGCTCGCGCGCAAGATTATCATCTGGATAAAACCCGCATCGCGCTGTGGGGCGGCTCGGCGGGGGCCCATCTGGCAGCGCTCCTGGCAACTTCTGAGGGGGTGAAAGAACTTGAAGACCTCAGTACCGGCAATGAACAAGAAGATACCCTGGTCCGCGCGGTAGTCGATTGGTTTGGTCCCACCTACAGCTTTTTGGAAATGGACCCTATGCTGGCTGAGACTGGCAACGGGCCAAGTGATCATTCACTGCCGGAGTCGCCAGAATCATGCTTATTAGGAGCGCAGATTACAACCATACCAGAATTGGTCTGGAAAGCGAGCCCCGCGGCCTACGTTAACCCGGACGTGCCGCACTTCCTCATCCAGCATGGCTATCACGACCCGGTCGTGCCGGTGCAGCAGTCGATTAAGTTTGCTGCCGCCCTGGAGCAAGCTGCCGGCAAGGAAAAGGTGCACCTGGACGTTTTTGAGAATCATATTATGCACGCCGACCCTTATTTTGAGTCCGACGCGAATCTGGAAGTCGTATATGCGTTTCTGGATAAACACCTCAAAAGATAGCAATGCTTCTGGTTCCAACGGGAGAGGCTGACATCTGTTTCGTGGTATATTTCATAGAATGAAACTCACTCTTATTTGGCGGTTGCTATGGATCCTTTGAATAATCAGGACGAAACAGGTAACGACGGCAGCAATTCCGTGCGGGCGGTTGACAGAGCGTTGGATGTTTTACTATGCTTCACGGCACAGACACCCGCGTTAAATATGACCCAAATCTCAGAACAGATTGGTATCCATAAAAGCACCGTGCACCGGCTGCTCGCGACTCTGGAAAGACGCGACTTTGTCCGCAGAGATCCAGAAACCGGAATTTACCGCCTTGGCTACCGTCTGCTTCAGATGGCTTATCTGAGCCAGGAGGAGATTGGAATCAGGCAGCTTGCGCTGCCGTTTATGCGCATGTTGAACGAAAAGTATCGGGAAACAATCGACCTGGCTGTGTTGGATAATGATGAAGTTTTGTTTTTAGATGTTATCCAGAGCCCGCAGCGGGTAAAATTGGCATCCTCAATGGGACAGCGCTTGCCGGCCTTCAGCACAGCCTCGGGAAAGGCCATCCTGGCATGGATACCTGAAGACGAAGCCCTGCGCGTTTTGCGCAGCACCAACATTGGTTTCAGACCAAATATTGTGCCGACCACTGAAGCTTTCCTCGAGGACATGCGTTCAACGCGCGCGCGCGGTTATTCCGTTGATTGCGAAGGCCTTGAGACAGGTATTCACGCGGTTGGGGTGCCATTATTCCGCGCGGATGGAAAACCGATCGCGTCACTGGCAATTGCTGGCCCGGCTTTTCGGATGGAATGCGGAAAACTTCAAACTATTGGCGAGGAGCTTGTGGAAGTTGGCCGGGAACTAAACAATATGCTTAAGTTAGTCCCTAACCTGTAGATGTTTGCGTAAGCCATCAACCGCGCCCGCGTT
>JAAZPN010000125.1 GCA_012797215.1 Chloroflexota bacterium
GGGGGGGGGGGGGGGGGGGGGCCCCCCCCCCTCCTCCTGCCGCCAACTTAACAGCCAGCGCCAAATTCCGCCCTGAACGCCGCCGCCAGATTCTCCACCCAGCCGTCCACCGGTTCCAGCCTGCCAAAGAAGAAGCGCAGCACGGGCGGTTCCTCCCTAAAACGCAAGCCGCCAATCAAGTCGCGGTGCGCGAAGAGCCATTTCAGCCGGTCTGCCGTGTATTCAATGTGCGAAAGCGTGAAGGTGCGCCGCGGCAGCGCCAGCCGCACCAGCTCCATATCGGCCGGCACGTCGTTGCCCTGCGCGTCGCGGTCCATCGAAACGCTGCCGCGCTCCATTCCGCGCACGCCCGAGACCAAGTACACGGCTGCCGCCAAAGCGCCCGCGGGGTATAAAGACTGCGGCACCTGCGGGATGAAGCGGCGCGCGTCCACATGGCAGGCCAGCCCGCCGGCCGGCGTCACCACGGGCACGCCCATTTCCACCAGCCGTTCCACAAAGTAGGCAATAAAATCGGCGGAACTGCTGGCAACGGACTGGGCAGTCATTTCATGCAGCCCCACCGCCATGGCTTCCACCTCCTTGGTGGACATGCCGCCGTAAGTGGCAAAGCCCTCATACACGGGCAGCCAAACCAGCAGCTTGTTGAACGCCTCTTTGGAATCGGTCGCGATCAGCCCCCCGCGCACCGCCGCGCTCTTGCGCCCGGACATGTAAAAAATATCCACGCTGCGCATCATCTCCAGGATAATTTCCTGCACGCTCCAGTCGGCAAATTCTGGCTCGCGCTGCTGGATGAAGTAGGCGTTTTCCGAAATCAGGCTGCCGTCAAACACCAGCGGAATCCCGAAGCGGGACGATACCGCCTTCACATCCTTCAGGTTTTGCATGGAGAACGGCTGGCCGCCAATCAGGTTGGTGGAGGCTTCCATGCGCACATAAGCAACGCGTTCCCGACCCCACTCGCGGATAGCGGCTTCCAGTTTGCCCAGGTCCATGTTGCCCTTGAACTGGTTGCTGGAGCTGGTGTTCAGCGCTTCATCCGCGCAAAGCTCCAGCACCTTGCCGCCTGCCAGGTCGATATGCGCCTTGGAAGTGGTGAAGTGATAGTTCATCAGCACCACGCTGCCCGGCCGCACAAAGGCCTTGGCCAGCAGGTGCTCGGCGGCGCGTCCCTGGTGCACGGGCATCACGAATTGAAAGCCCAGCACTTCCCGCGCCGCTTCTTCCAGGCGGAAAAAGCTCTCGCTGCCGGCATAGGCGTCATCCGCGTGCATCATCGCGCCCAGCTGGCGGTCGCTCATCGCGTTGGTGCCGCTGTCGGTCAGCATATCCAAAAAGATATCGCGCGAGCGCAGCAAAAAGGTGTTAAACCCGGCGGATTGGATGGCTTCCAGGCGCTGCTGGACGGGCGGGAGCTGCGTTTCCTGGACGATTTTGATTTTGTGCATTTCGATAGGTAATAATTTTCCGGTAGATAGACGAATATTCATGATGATTCCTTTGTATGGTTAACGCGTGAGAAAACGATCGGAAACCTGGCCGGTTCAGGCAGGCTTGTTCGTCAGATTGCGGGACACCCCCGGCGCGATCCAGCCGGCAATGTCCCTATAGATAATAATAGGGGAAGGTACCCGAGAAGAAGGTAAAATAAGGGTAAGCAATACAAGCAAACATGCGCAATAGTGTACCACAAGTCAAGCCCGTCTGACAGCCTGTTTACACCATTGCTGAGCGGTGTTTTATTCGTGCAGCCGCGGCGCTTTCTATCGCTTCGGCGCGATTAACAAGGAGGGTTTTCTATCATGGCACCAGCGCAATCCCGTCACATTCGTGTGTTCATCTCCTCCACTTTCCGCGATATGCAGGCGGAGCGCGACTACCTGGTCAAGTTCATCTTTCCCCAGCTGCGCAAGCTGTGCGAACAGCGCGCCGTTACCTGGGGCGAGGTGGACCTGCGCTGGGGCATCACCGAGCAGCAAAGCGCGGAAGGCAAGGTGCTGCCTATCTGCCTGGCTGAAATCGAGCGCTGCCGCCCCTACTTCATCGGGCTGCTGGGCGAACGCTACGGCTGGGTCCCCGACGCGATTGACCCGGACCTGATCGCGCGCGAACCCTGGCTCACTGAGCACCTGCAGCACTCCGTCACCGAGCTGGAAATCCTGCACGGCGTTCTCAATAACCCCGAGATGGCTGAGCGCACGCTCTTCTACTTCCGCGACCCTGAATACCTGAACAAACTGGACAAGGCCAGCCTGCCAGACTTTGCCGAGCTGCCCAGCCCGGACGAAATCGCGCGGTTTGGCGAAGATGGCGCGCAAGCCAGGGCGCAGGAACGTAA
>JAAZPN010000126.1 GCA_012797215.1 Chloroflexota bacterium
TAGTCCTTCTGTTTATCCTTAATCACATACTCCGGCACAAAGGTTTGCGTACTCATCGGCGGACGGACATAATTATCATCCGCCTGTCGTGGAGGCAGCGAAATTGGTTCGGGGGTCAGGTCCTCGTACGGAATCTTGGAAAGCAGATGGCTGATGCAGCTCAGGCGCGCCAGCTCTTTATTATCCGAATTGACCACGTACCACGGAGAAAGTTTGGTATCCGTATATCGGAACATTTCGTCCTTGGCTTTGGAGTACTCTACCCACTTGGTGCGGGAAGCTAAATCCATCGGGCTCAGCTTCCATCGGCGGGTGATGTCGTTAATGCGCGCCTGAAAGCGTCGTTCCTGCTCTTCGTTGCTTACCGAGAACCAGTACTTGAGCAGGATGATGCCAGAACGGATCAGCATATTCTCAAACTCCGGCACCGAGCGGAAAAATTCCCGCACCTCATCCTCAGTACAAAAACCCATTACGCGTTCCACGCCCGAGCGGTTGTACCAGCTGCGGTCAAACAGGACCATTTCTCCGGCTGCCGGCAGGTGTTGAACATAGCGTTGAAAGTACCACTGCGATTTCTCGCGTTCGGTTGGGGTTGCCAGCGCGACGATGCGCACAATGCGGGGATTGAGCTTTTCAGTGATGCGTTTGATGGTGCCGCCCTTTCCTGCCGCGTCCCGCCCTTCAAACAATACAACCACCTTCAGGCCCTTTTCCTTAATCCACCCCTGCATTTTGACCAGCTCTACCTGCAGCTTTTCAAGTTCCTTTTCGTATTCTTTTGTTGAAAGTTTCACTTGAGGTTTAGAAGGTGCGCTGGCTTGTTCGGGTTTTCCTTCCTGCTTGACTTTCTCAGGTTTCTTGTCTTTCCCCTTTTCCTCAGATTTCCCATTATGTTTTGACATGGCAGCCTCTCCTGATAAAGAAACAGACACAATTGCGCGGAAAAATCGTACGGATAAAACGTGCTTAAGTAATAGTATTATACACAGAATCTTGAGCTGAAAATTGGTGAAATGTAAAAAAATTGGCGATGCCTTTCATATCGCCGTTTTCTCTATCTCCAGTCATTTAGATATGAATTTTTTTCAGATTCTCTCAATCTGCTTGCTGTGCCAGGTTTTCACGCCGAAAATCGACAAAACGGTATCCAACACCCCTCTCAGTCAGAATATAGCGTGGATTGGTGGGGTCCTTTTCAATTTTCTTTCGCAAATAATTAATATACAAGCGGACGTAATGGGGCTCATCCTCATACTCATAACCCCAAACCTTGCTGAGAATCTGGTCGTGGGTGAGTACCCAACCAGCATTTTTCACCAAGTGGTAGAGTAAGCGGTATTCCGTCGGCCGCAGCTGAACCAATTCGCCGTCTACCCAAATTTCGTGGCGGTCAAAGTCAATTTGCAGCCGTCCGTCCACGTCTATTTTGCCGGTGTCAGTTTGGTCAGAAAAACTCCCGCGGCGTAAAACCGCGCGAATGCGGCTGGTCAATTCCCGCGGGCTGAAAGGTTTGGTAACGTAATCATCGGCTCCCAATTCCAATCCCCGCACCTTGTCATTCTCCTCCCCTTTGGCAGTGAGCATGATAACCGGCGTGCTGCCAATTTCCCGGATCATGCGCAGAACCTGAAAGCCGTCCAAGTCCGGCATCATTACATCCAGAAGCACCAAATCCGGCAGAACAGCTCGCAGTCTGTCCATAGCCTGAGCTCCATTGTTTGCCTCAAAGACCTCAAAGCCGTCGTGCTCCAGATTGAGCCGGATTAATTTAACCAGCCCCCTTTCGTCGTCAACGACTAGAATCCGATTTTTCTTGGATGTCGCTTCCATCATCTCACCCTTCCGTCAGGAAATATTTACGATTATCACGCTGATATTGTCTGTCCCGCCAGCTTTGTTTGCCGCGTCTACCAGCGTTCGCGCGGCGACCCGCGCCGGCAGTCCTTTTTCCAGGGTCTTAAGCAAAAGTTCGTCCGGCACAAGCCCCCATAGGCCGTCCGAACACAACAGCAAGTTGCATGCTTCGTCAAGTTCCCGCGTTCCAAGGTCAGCTTTAAAAGCTTCGCTTTGCCCCACAGCCCGAAACAGTTGGTTGCGCAATGGATTACTCTGTGCTTCTTCCGCGCTGATTTGCCCCAGGTCAATCAGCCGACGCACAATGGTATGGTCTTTGGTCAAGGCCTCCAAGCCCTGTTTTGGTGAGTACAAGTAAATGCGGCTGTCCCCTACATGCGCGTAATAAAGCGTATTGTTGATTACAACGGCAGCGCTTAGCGTTGTGCCGCCGCCCGGAGCGCCTCTCAGCACAGCCTGCTGCGCGGATTGCGCGGCTGACCGTACAGCGTATTCCACTTCCTCATGGGCTGGCAATTTGTGCGTTTGCTGAATAGAGTTAAAGAGCTGCTGCTGTAATACGTTAACCACTGCCTCTACTGCCAGGCTGCTGGCAAGCTCACCATTTTCATGTCCGCCCATGCCATCCGCGACGATAAACAAACCCAGGGATGTCTTCTGGTCAGCGCTCAGGCTGAGGGTGTTCATAGCAAAAACAGCATCCTCATTCTGCTTGCGAACCTTGCCTACCGAGACCTCGGCGTGGCTGTTGATGACCGGCACCCAGGCGGAAATCGCGCCCTTGCCGTCCAATTCCTCAGAGCTCTTCTTTTCTTTCCCGCGTTTTTTTCGCTCAAAAACAGCCACTCGTTTTACTCCTATTCTTTTTCTTGCTTGTTACGGCGTTTGCGTGGCGGTTTCCAACAATGTCAGGAACGATTCCGCGGACCAGCCAGTGCGATTGGCATCATAAGACGCTTTTAGCTGCCACCACACGTAACCATCCTTCTCCACTGGTCCGCCGATAACCAGAAAGATTTCTTCATCCATGGACACAAAATGAATTTCGGCATCCGTACCGGGTTCCGCGCGCATGCGCAAACCCGCGCCGCCAGTGCCGGTCACCTTCACATACGTGCCAACGCCAATTGTGCCAGGCGGCAGCAGCGGAGCAGCTGTTTGGGTGGCAGCGGCGGGCTCCAGCGTTGGTGGGAGCGTGGGCGTGTGCGTTGGCGCGGGAATCATCGTCAGAGCCGCAGTCGGGATGCTTTGCTCGGCGCTAGGTTCGGTACTAGAGAGGCGAATGAGCAGATAGACCATCCCAAGGATTGCCGCCGCCAGAAAGACAGCCGCCAGAATGGTCAGCGGATGAATACCGCTGCGTGAAGGCTTTGTCTCCATAGTAAACTCACTTCCTGAGTCGCTTTTGTCTTTCCATCAGCTCTGGCGCTTGTCCTGTGCCTTCAAGAAGTCATCCAGGATGTGGAATGTTTCGCCGGGGCGGTCAAAATGGGGCATCCCGCGCGATTGACGAATGCGCCTGACCGACCAATTGGGGTGAGCCTGGACGCTTGCGAGCAGCATATCGTAGCTTTTACCAGGCTCGTTATCATAAAGCACCAGCACCGGTTGCGTTAACGCGTCATATACTTTTTCGCGCACATCACGCACAGCCAGTCTGCCGCTCGCGAAAACGATCGGCGCGAAATGCGCTCCTGCTTGATGCGCGCTGGCATAAGCGATGCTGACAAGTTCCTCGGGTACATCCGCTTCAAAGCGTTGGCGGTAATAGAGGCTCAGGCGTGGTCGGCTCGCAAGAATATCAAATAACGGCAGGCTCCAAAGCGGAACAGCCATCACGCTGTAAAGCAGGTCAGCAAAATTAGTTTTCCTTATCTGCTCAGCAAGGCTGCCGATTGGCGGCATCTCAAAACCAGTCGGGGAAATCATAACAAGCGCGTGAATCCATTCCGGGTTTGCTTGCGCTGCCAAGGCCGCGAATTCCGCGGAAAGTCCCAACGCCGCAACATCTGCCGGCTGGCCAATCTCACCGCGAATAAACTCAGTCAGGGCGGCCTGGTACATGCTTGGTCGGTACGGTCTGTCCCCGCGTTCAGAGCCGCCAAACCCCGGCAGCTCGAGTGCGTAGACTGGGCGTTGGGATTTGAAGGCATTAAAAATGGGAACGATATCATGCGCGCCAGCAGCCGCGTGGACCCCATGTAATATGACAAGGGGCCGCCCGCTGCCGCGCTTATCCACGTAAAAGTGAAGTTTTCCAGCGGTCGGCGCGTCAAAATTGCCGTGCTCTGCCTCCAAAATGCCTTTCACTTTGGCATGATGATCAATGTAGCGGCGGCTGTAAAGGATCCACCCGGCGGAAACCAACAATCCGGTCGTCACCAATCCGGAAATGCTCCCGGGCAGCAATCCAAATCTCTTTTTAGTTTTTTCAGTCATAGCTATCTCCAGGTAGGCCAATCAGCTTACATCCTCATTATAAATGACTTTAGCGGACATCCAAAATCGAGAGCTACTACACGCAGACCGGACGCTCAATTTGATTCTGGTAAAATCATGATGATGAAAACGAAATCCCGCCGCGCAAGAACCGATCCACTGCGTTGGTTGATTGGCGGTTTTGGCCTCTTCTTTTTGTTCTTTAGCCTTTTTATCTTGCTTAAAGATTACGCGGCTTATAAGGCTTCTTCCCGGCTGTATCCGGATGGCGTCAGCGTGGGTCAGGTTCCTATCGGCGGTCTCACGCGCGAGCAAGCCGAACAGCGCTTGACGGAAGCTTTTTCCGTGCCAGTGGAACTGCGCTTTCAGGGCGCGCGCATGCAATTTTCACCCGCGCAGTTGGGCTTTACAATCGATTCTGCCGCATCGCTGGAGCAGGTAGAGCGGCAGATTCCGAGCGGCGGCTGGTGGCGGCGCTTGTGGGGTCAGAACGCCAGCCCTTATGAGAATAATTTTCCGCTGCAGGCAAGCCTGAACGCGACCGCCGCGCGCGCCTTCCTATCCGAGACCATTTTGCCGCGCTACAACCAAGCTTCCACCGAAGCCCAGCCAATCCTTTACAGCACCAACTACACCCCCGGGCAGCCCGGATACAGCCTTGACCTGGATGGAGCGCTCTCCTCGTTGGAGCAAGCCCTTTTTTCCAATTCCCAGCGCGTGGTGGAACTGCCTGTTTTGGAAGCACCAGCAGCCGGCCTGAACCCGCGCAACCTGGAAATATTCCTGCGCCAGACGATTCTTTTGGATGGCTTTGACGGTCTGGTGGAGATCTATTTGCAGCCGCTGGACCAGGAGCAGCCTTTGCACTTTGCCGCGCTCGCCAACCAACCAGTACCTCCAGATGTTGCTTATTCCGCTGCAAGCACAATCAAAATTCCGATTATGACCTCAGTTTTTAAACGCTTGCCAGAACCCACCCCCGATAACGCGCTTTATTGGATGGAGAGGATGATTATCCACTCAGAAAATCCGCCCAGCGACGCGCTTATGCAAACTTACCTCGATGAAAACCTCGGCCCGTTGTACGTCACCGATGATATGCGGGCTTTGGGTTACCAGAATACCTTCCTGGCGGGTTACTTTTATGCCGGCGCTCCGCTTTTGCAGCGCTTCAGCACGCCTGCCAACTCCCGTACCGACGTTTACCTGGACCCTGATTTTTACAACCAGACTGTTCCCTCTGAGATTGGTGATTTGCTCACGCGCGTCTATCACTGCGCGCATTCTGAGTCTGGGAGTGAGAACGGGCTTTTTGATGGGCAGGTAAGCCCATCCGAGTGCCAAACCATGCTGGATATGCTCGGGCAGAACAAAATTGGCGCGCTAATCGAAGCTGGACTGCCCCCCGAGGCTTCGGCCGCTCACAAACACGGCTGGACCTCCGACCTGGACGGGCTGCTCCATACCATGAGTGACGCGGGCATCGTTTCTACGCCGGGCGGAGATTACGTGCTGATAATCTTCATTAACAGCAGCAGACAGTTAATCTTTGACAAAGGCAACTGGCTTTTTGCGCGTCTTTCACAAGTCATTTATAATGCCTTTAATCTGCAGCAGCAGGCGGCCTGGCTGCCTGGCGGATAAATATTGAACTTTTCCCTGCTGAACAGGAAGCTGGCAATGAGAATCATCCTAACCCACGAGCAAGCCGATCTGGACGCTTTGGCGTCCCTTTTGGGCGCTCATCTTCTGGACAAGGAGGCTCATGCCTTGCTGCCGCGCCAGATAAACCGCAACGGCCAGGCATTCCTGCATAGATACCAGCAGGAATTGGGTTTTGTTTCAGTCAAAGACCTTCCGAACGAATCTATCACTCACGTGAAACTCGTGGACACCCAATCGCTCATTACGCTTAAGGGACTCTCCCCGAGGCTGGAAGTCTCCGTTATTGACCATCATCCGCGCAAAGCGCACACAAACGATAACTGGAATATTGAACTGCACAATACCGGGGCTTGCACCACCGTCCTGGTCGAACAAATCAAGGACGCCCAAGTGCCGTTAACGACTATCCAGGCGACGCTGCTCTTGCTTGGCATCTACGAGGATACCGGTTCTTTAGGGTACGCAATGACCAACTCCCGGGATTTGCTTGCCGCGGCATTCTTGCTTGAGCACGGCGCGGACCTGACCATCGCTTCACGCTTCCTTAACCCACCGCTCTCAAATGCGCAGATGCTCCTTTACGATCGCTTGATGAAGGATATCTCCACCCATAAAGTTCACGACCTAACTATTCTCGTCGCGAAAGCCAACGCGATTGATATTCAGGACGAAATCTCGACCGTCGCGCATCACATGCGGGAATTCCTGAACCCGGACGGCCTGGTGCTGTTAGTCTCCACCCGACAAGGCATCCGCTTGGTCGCCAGGTCTACCACGGATGAGATTGATATGGCGCAGCTGGCCCACCGTTTTGGTGGAGGCGGTCACAAGCGCGCCGCGTCCGCGTTAATCCGCTCGGAGAGCCGACCAGCGCCGAATGAAGTGCCGGTATTCTGGAAAAAAACCTACCAGCACGTGGTGGATTTACTGCCTGAAATTGTCCATCCCGCTTTGAGAGTGCAGCAGATTATGTCCCGGAAACCTTTGCTGGTTTCGCCCGATATGCCCGTGGAAACCGTCGCCGACCTGATGAAACGGTACGGATTTGAGGGGTATCCGGTAATTGAAGAGGGCAAGGTCGTCGGTTTGATTACCCGCCGCAATGTTGACCGCGCGCTGAGCCATCAATTGATGGCTAATGCCGGTATTCTGATGGACGCTGGCACGGTTTTTGTCACCCCCGAAGATACGCTTGACTATTTGCAGGAGATTATGGCTTCCAGCGGCTGGGGGCAGGTGCCGGTGCTGGACCAGGAAAGTGGCGAGATTATCGGCATTGTGACGCGCACAGACTTGATTAACACGCACGTTTTACAGAACAACATTCCCTCGCAAGAAGACATGGTGCGGCGCTTGCACAACGCTATCCCTTACCCGCGCCAAATTCTGCTCCAGGCAATCGCGAAGCTTGCCGGCCAACTTGACATGCAAGCCTATATTGTTGGCGGCTTCGTCCGGGATTTACTGCTTAAGCAGCCCAGCCAGGATTTTGATATTGTTTTGGAAGGTGACGCGAGCGTTTTTGCGTCCAAGCTGGTGGAAAACTACGGCGGCAGAGTAGTCACGCATCCACGCTTTGGTACGGCTAAATGGTTGATTGGCGAATCGCGCGAAGAGTTGGCGCTCAAGCTGCTGCCAGACCAACCAATGGACTTTCAGGCTCTGCCCCAACACCTGGATTTAATTACCGCTCGCACCGAATTTTATGAACGCCCCGCCGCTTTGCCGACCGTTGAGCGCAGCGGAATTAAGATGGACCTGCACCGGCGCGATTTCACCATCAACACCATGGCGCTGCGGCTGGACGCGCCATACTACGGAAAACTGTATGATTATTGGGGCGGTTATCATGACCTGCAGAACCGCATCATCAGGGTTCTGCACGCGCTTTCCTTTGTGGATGACGCCACGCGCATCTTGCGCGCCATTCGTTTCTCCACGCGCTTTGATTTCCGTCTGGACCCACGAACCCTCAGCTTACTCAGCTCCAGCCTTTCCCTCCTGAATGAAATCTCGGGACAACGGCTACGGCACGAGCTGGATTTGATATTCCTGGAATATAACATCGGCGGCGCATTGAAAGCGATGGACCGCTTGACCGTGCTTGAAGTCATCGATCCACATTTGTCTTGGAATCCTGTTGTCGACGCGCGCATTGCTTACTTAAACCAACCCACAGCCCACGCTGAGTGGAGCACGGAAACGCACGAGAGCCAGTTAAACCTGCGCCAGGCGCTGGCTTACTGCTATTGGTTGGAAGACCTCACCGACGATGGCTTGCAGCAGGTCAGCGCGCGTCTGCGCATCCCCGCGAGAGTCGTCTCCGCGATTTTGGATACCGGAAAACTGCGCCGCTTGCTGCCAGAGCTGACGTTAATGAAACCCAGCCAGGTTGTACGCGCTTTAAAAGGTTTCTCCGACCTGGCGCTTACAGCGGTCTACCAAAGCACGGAGGCTTCCAGCTTGCGTGAACCGCTGCGATTGTATATAACGCGCTACCTGCACGTAAAACCCATTGTCACTGGCACAGACCTGCGCGCGCGAGGCTTGTCGCCCTCACCGGAATTTCAGAAAATCTTGAACGCGCTCCGGGATGCCTGGCTCGACGGAAGCGTAAGTTCCGCGCAGGAAGAGAGCGCTCTGCTCGAACAACTTCTGAAATCGCGATGAGCTCTCCTCCCACAGCGGCAGGCACTTATCAGCTCGCGGACGGCGAAGAAATCTTTATTCGCCCTATCCGCGAGTCGGACTTGCCAGCGCTGGAATGGGAAGGCGAGTATCAACACTTCAGAAGGCTTTACGCGGAGCATTATGAGGCCTCAAAAGCCGGCACCACGCTGATTTACGTCGCTGAAACCAGCACCGGTTTGATGATCGGGCAGGTGTTTCTGCTCCTCGATTCCCGCAATAAAGATGTGGCTGACGGACGGCACCGAGCCTATTTGTTTTCTTTCCGCATCAAACCGACTTATCGCAACCAGGGCTTGGGGAGCTATATGCTCAATTATGTGGAAAATCAGCTCCTGCTGCGCGGATACATCATCGTGCGTCTGAATGTGGCGCAGGATAACCCTAAGGCGCGCGCGTTATACGAACGCCGCGGCTACCAGGTGATTGGGCTTAGTTCGGGTGTTTGGCAATATCAGGACGACCAAGGCGTCTGGCAGACGATGCGCGAGCCGGCCTGGAAAATGATTAAACGCTTGCGTTAATAAAACAAGCTAACGGAAATCTACAATGGAAAATCCAGGATTAAAAAACTGACCGGCTCCTGATGGAACCGGTCAATTGGCTTTACCGTGTAAAGTTATTCGTCTTGCTCCGGCAGGTCCTCATCAACCGGTGTTTCCACTGCATCAGCGGCGGCTTCCAGCTCTGCTGAGAACGTGTCTGCGTTTTCAGCCTTAGCTTGTTCAGGCGCACCCGCTGGGTTCATATTCTCATCGCTCCAGCGCTGCATCAGCGCGCGCAGTTCCGCGTAATCAGCGTCGGAGAATAGCTTGGTGACAGCAAATAAGCGCCTTCCACGTGTGGTCGAGACGTACGCGCCGGCTTTGACATCTTCAATCTCCCTGATGTCCGCTTTGGAAAGTTTCAATTCGGGGTATTTAGGTTGGTGCAGCACCAGGCCGTCTTCAGAGACCTGGAATGTATATTCCTCCCAAAGCTCTTTGCGCTGCTTGTAAGCCCGCAGGCCTGAATAGACAAACAGTGCCGCGATCAAAGGAATCATCCAGACCAGCGATTTCATACTGTCGCGGTTCCAGTTGATTCCTATAGACAGCGCTGCCATCACCAGAAAAGTAATCCCGTAGACGAGGGTGAGCGTTTTCTTTTGGGCAGGCAATTTGGCTGGGTCAAGGCGGTAAGTTTTCATGTATTCTCCTCAAAATATTTCCGCTACAATTATATCCTCAAACCACGAAACAATTCGTCAGGGATGTTGCACAGATAGATAGGAAACTTTTAGCGTCATGAAAAACCCACTTCTCCAAAAACATCAGCTAGCAAGCCTGCCTGGTTTGCAGGAACGCCGGGTTGAAGTTTGGCTGCCCCCACAGTACCATCAACAGCCGGAAGCCCGCTTCCCGGTGCTGTACATGCACGATGGCCAGAACCTATTCAAACCCAAGCCGCGCGTCTACCCGGGCTGGCAAGTCTCGGAAAAAATCAGGGCGCTGGCCAATGCGAACGTGATTACGCCGCCGATTGTGGTGGGCTTGTGGAACACGCCCAACCGCCTGGGAGATTATCTGCCCGCGAAACCTTTCGAGTCGGAATCCGGAAAAGCGGCCCTGAAGGCATATCTGCGCGGCACCCCGTGGCGCGTTAACCACATTGTGTCGGACCTCTACTTGCGCTGGATTGTCGGGCAGGTCAAGCCATACATCGATGGGAAATACCGAACCTTGACCGGAGCCGAACAAACATGCCTGATGGGTTCTTCTATGGGAGCGCTGATTTCGCTCTATGCTGTGTGCGAATACCCGCAGGTCTTCGGCGGCGCAGGCTGCCTGAGCACGCACTGGCCCATCGGCGGGGACCCCCTTTTGGCATATCTGGAGGAGAAGCTGCCTTCTCCAGCGGGGCACAAGCTCTACTTTGATTATGGCACGGAGAGTATAGATGCCGAGTACGTTCCCTGGCAGGAAAAGATGGACGCGCTGGCGCTCCGGCACGCCTATACCCCCAGGCAGAATTACCTCAGCCTGGTGTTCCCGGGGGAAAGCCACCACGAACGCTTTTGGGCAGGCCGGCTGCACATTCCGCTCAGCTTCCTGTTCAGCACAAACGCCTAGAACGCGAAAATTTTTAAGACTCTTTCACATCAATGCGCCAACTTGCGCCCGCGTTTGTTTCGCCAATTCCCAATGAATCAACGCTGGGAGCTTTTTTCCACGTTGACTTGAAGTAACACCATCGATTTTTCTTTGACTGCTTTAACTGTCCCCACCGACAGTTAGGTTGGTTCGCTTATCGAATGCTTTCTGCAAAAAACAACCCTTCACCAGAAAATGTTTGCCACAAGTTTCCAGAATTCAACCGGAAAACTTTTTGTTTTGCGTTCTTTTTGTGTATACTTTAATCACAAGTCCACCCCAATTTATCGTTTCCGTCTGATTAGAGCGGCTCGCGCGTAAGGTTCCCTTGCCGCTGGTCCATCAATAAACATCTTTTCATACACCATCTGAGCAGCGCTTACGCCGCCTGCAGAGCTTTGCTTAAGCGTCTGCGTTAAACATAAGCATTTTTTCCAAACAAGGAGAGACCATGTACAAGCGAATACTTATTACAGTGATTGTGTGCCTTGGAATGTTGGGACTGCCTTTAGGTGGTGTTCAACCAATCCAAAACGTCTCGGCGGAAGAGCAGGGACCTCCCACGCTGAGTTCGGAAGGCTTTCTGCCCCCGCAAGCCGTCTATGAGCCAACGATTTTTGGAGCTCCTGCGACGGATGACTATCTCCCTGGGCTGGTGCCCCCAGCCTGGCAGGAACAGAGCGACCTCGCAGAACTGCCTGCTCCTCAGGGAAACTTGGAAACGGACAGCGCTCAGCGCGGTAGTATTCAGGCTTGCGATTCGGTCATCTGGGATAACGGCCCGCTTGTGACCCATCCTGGCGGGGGATACAGCGGCAATGACCTCAGCGTTTTGCAGACCTCACTGGGATTGAATACCTATGGTTTTGGTCATTCTCACGCGACTCCTAACCGGGTTACCGAAGAATTTACCCTAAGTGGTCCAGAAGATTGGACAATCGAATCGTTAACCTTCTTCGCCTATCAAACCTCAACTTACACCTACCCGCCTGCTTCAACCCTGACTGGCGTGTATGTGCGCATCCTGGATGGCCCGCCAAACAACCCGGCTAGCAACCTGGTCTTTGGCGACACAGCCACCAACCGCATGACCAGCACTTCCTGGACGAACATCTACCGGGCGATAGACACAAACTCAAGCGACGCGACCCGTCCAATTATGGCTGCAAATGTGGCGGTTGGCATCAGCTTGTCGCCTGGCACGTACTGGATAGATTGGTCAGTCTCAGGTTCTGTCAGTTCCGGTCCCTGGGCTCCTCCGATTACCATCCTGGGGCAGACAGTCACCGGCAACGCCATGCAAACAACGGACAACGGCACAACCTGGGAGCCCGCCTTGGATACCGGAGCTGGAACCCAGCAAGGCCTGCCCTTCCTGGTGAGAGGCTGCCCTTCCACGGGTTGGCTTTGGAACCAGCCCTCCAGTTCGGTTGCCGCCTATGTTGACCAGGAGTTCCCGGATAATTCCACCTTTAGTTCGTACCTTGCGGATGACTTCGTGGTTCAAAAAACCTGGGCGATTGACAGAATTTACTTCCCGGGCGGAGGATGGAACGGCTTCTCAAGCTTGTTCAACGCAACCACTCTGAACTGGAGAATCTACGCGGATGCCGGCGGAATCCCCGCAGGTTATCCTCCCGGCGCGGGCAGTACCCCGATTTGGTCGCTTTCCGCTGCGCCAAGCGACCCCCGTGTCACCATCTTTAATGGGGCGTATGGAAACCCATCGGATACGCTGCTGTCATTATCCACGCCGGTTGTGCTTCCGCCAGGGCATTACTGGATACTTTTCTACCCCATCATGAATTATGCTAGTGGTGGCCAGTTTGGGCTCTTGCCGTCCGACGCGGGTAATGGATATGTTGCCAAGTTCATCAACCCCAGCAACGGCTTTGGGTATGGCACATCCTGGATTGATTGGACAGCGCTAGGGGTGATATACCCGGATCTCGCCTTCAGTATCGGGGGCGAAGTTGTGGGGACCTGGAAGAGTATCGCGCCAATCATCAGCACCGGGCGCGGAAGGACCGCTGCCGCAACTGTAAACGGCGCGATTTTCCTCATAGGGGGCGAGTTCAGCGGCTCCGGGAGGGCAAGCACCGTCGAACGGTATGACCCCAAGACCAACACCTGGACGACAATGCTTGGGACAATGCCAGTTCCCGCGTCCAATATCTGCGCTGTTGCGATAGGCACCGACATTTACATCCCCGGCGGCTTTGATGTATCTAGTGTCTACTTGAACACGCTGCAGGTTTATCACACCACAAGCGATACCTGGTCCACGATTACGACAGACCCTCTGCCAACGGCGCTCCTTGGGTCTGGCTGCGCGGCTATGAATGGTCTACTATACGTATTTGGTGGGGGCACTACAGGAGGATATTACACCAACGCCGCGCATGTCTATGACCCATCCGCGCCGGCCGGCTCGCGTTGGAGTACGCTGCCGTCCATGAATTTCTCCCGCGGCTTTCTAGCTGGGGTGACAGTTAACGGCAAAATTTACGCGGTTGGCGGAAGAGATTCAATCTCCAGCAATTTTGATACGATTGAGGCTTACAACCCTGTTGATAATGCCTGGCATATCGTTACGCCTATGCAAACAGCCAGGGCTGCGCCGGGGGCTTATGCTGTCGGGCAGTACTTATACGTCTGCGGCGGCGGATGGTCGAGCTTTTACAAGACATGCGAAGTGTATGACACCAGCATCGGTTACAGCGGCGTGTGGAAGTCTTTGCCGGCGATGATGCTGCAAGGCAGGCGCACCTTCGCATACACGAGTATTGGCCCGGTTCTGTACGCAATCGCCGGATATAACGGTAGTTTTTTGAACACCGCGGAACGCTGGTCGTACGACATTTACATACCCGAGCTGCGCAAGTAAACAGCAAACGGACTCGCCTAAGCACCAAAGGGCGGCGATTGTGCCGCCCTTTTGTTGTCCCTTTGTTATGGACAGCTCCGGTAGAGGCCTAAGCATGACCAATCGCGATGGATAATCCCATCTGCCTTTGAGCTGTAGTATTCCGGCATCCCCACGATGTGTCGCTATCCTTCCTGTGGCACCGTTTCACCAAGTCTCGCTGGCGCAAAAAAACCTAAAAGTCAAAGATAACGCCGCCGCCAGAATCGCGAAACCACAAAGAAAACTCAAAGCACGTAAAGTTTCGTCTTAAAACGATGGGAAATGTCATCCAAGTGTTGAAAAAACGTCGAATTAATTTTGAGTCAGAATATTTTTTTGATATAATAAAAACTTGGCATATTTATCGATACCAATTATTCTATAACGCGTGGCGCTAACCCGCCACGCAACTAATAAGGAAGGTCACATCCATGAAAGAATTTTCGACAGCTTCAGTACGCAACATCGTTCTTGCGTCCCACAGCAACTCTGGCAAGACCATGCTCACCGAAGCATTTCTGCACTTCCCCGGCGCTACCACGCGTATTGGCAAAATTGAAGATGGAACCACCACTTCAGACTTTGACGATGA
>JAAZPN010000127.1 GCA_012797215.1 Chloroflexota bacterium
CGGTGATGTTTTCGTTCCACCAGTACATACAGGTCTTGCATTCATGGCCGAACTCTTTGAATCCATCCAGGTCAAGCTGTTCCATGCTGACGCCGTCAGCAAGGATCAGGTTGCCCTGATTATCCGTGATAGGGCCTTTGAAGACGTCAAAGCGGGTAAATTCGCCCTTGAGCATCTTATCCAGGGTTTCGCGCACCAGCTGCAGGTCTGCTTCCGGGAGCGACGCGACACCAGGCATCAGCGTCTCGCCTTCCATGAAGCCGTACAGACCGAGTCCGCCAGAGTCGCCATCGAAGTACTCCCAACCGCCCTTCCAGGTGCCAGCGCGGGATTTTTCGACAATATCCGCATAGATGACGCCCCAATTCCAGTACATGGAGGTCAGGCAGGAATCCAGTGTGCAGTTGCCTTTATAGTCATAGGTGATGCCCCATTTTCCTGCGGGGGCAGCCAGGGCAGGGGCGGGGGTGTCCGCGCCGGTCATGACCACCTGCGCGCCAGCGTCGAAGAGGGACTTTGCGCCTTCCTGTTCAAGGATTGGATCGTGCCAGGTGTTGATAAAGCGCACGTCAATGGTGCATTCCGGGCAGGTCTTCTGAGCGCCCAGCGCGAAAGCATTGCCCAGGCGAAGCTCTTCGGGGATTGGGAAGGTAGCCATGTAGCCCAGCTTGGGGTTTCCGTCCAGTTTTGCGCGGGAACCAGCCAACATGCCTGCCAGGTACTTGATGTTCTCCATGGCGCCCATCAGGTTGCCAAAGTTCGCGCCGTTGGCCTTATAGCCGCTGACGTGGATGATATCCACATCCGGAAATTCATTGGCCACTGTTTCGGAAGAGTCCATGAAGCCGAAGGATGTGGTGAAGATTACATCAAAACCTTTCCGGGCAAGGGAGCGGGTAACCTGCTCAGAATCAGCGCCTTCCGCCACGTTTTCAACGTAGGCGGTGTGCACGCCTTCCAGGCTTTGCTCCACATACAGGCGGCCAACATCATGCGCCTGTGACCAACCGCCGTCGTCATGCGGTCCTACATACACAAAGGCGACATTGTAGCAGCCCTCGATAGGCGCGGGAACCTGATAGGAACCCACAGCTTCGGAGGTCGTCTGGGCGCGGCAGTCCACAACGGGGGCTTCCGTTTCAGCCGGGGTCTTTGCGCAGGCAGAAAGCACAAGCGCTAGGACCAAGATCAAATTGAACAGCCAATAACCTTTTTTCATCTTTTCTCCTGTTTAAATTGTTTGAACGGATTGGAAAAAATGCGATTACGAAAGACTTGCTCCTTTCGAATAGAAAACGACGGCTTGTTAATTGTACTGCAATCACCGAAAAAACTCAGAAACTGATGGGAAATCCGAGGAATTGCGCGATGCCAAAATTCGTCGGGGAATGACAAACAGGAGAAAACGCCTGCTCTTCATTCAGACCCCTGGCGTGAGCACCGGTCCGTCATGGCAAACCAAAAAACCAAATGGAATTCCCAGCTGCTGGCAGGTTTCTTCGCTTAACTCGCAGGAGCCGCACAAACCCACGCCACAGCGGATCAGCGCTTCAAAGGAAAGCTGCATGGGAACCAACGCGCGGCTGCAAAGCTGATGAACAGCCAACAGCATGCCAGCCGGCCCACAGCCGTAAACCTCTGCTGGGATGTTCTCCTGCAGCGCGTCCAGCAATGGCAGGCTCACCAAGCCCTGCGCGCCCGCGCTGCCGTCCTCGGTGGCAACCAAAAGCTTGCAGCCCATCGCCTCAAACTGTTCGAGCATCAGCAGGTCCGTCCTGGTCTTCGCGCCCAGACACACCACAACTTTGTGTCCACTTGCGCGGGCTTGCTTAGCCAGCAAACTGAGCGGCGCAGCCCCGTAACCTCCACCTACCAAAAAGTGCGTATCACCGGATAAAACGAACCCTTTTCCCAGCGGACCGCGCACCCAGAGACGTTCACCCGGTTGGAGCGCGCACAGAGCTTGGCTGACAGGTCCGACGTCACAGATGGTCAGCGCCAGCGGATCGTTCGCGCTGATGCTGAAAGGCTTTTCCCCAATACCCGGCAGCCAGGCCATCACATATTGGCCTGGGTCGGAGGGCAAAGGCGCGTCAAACGTCAGCGTATGCGTGC
>JAAZPN010000128.1 GCA_012797215.1 Chloroflexota bacterium
GAGGATGGTCACCGTGAATTGCAGGTCTTTACCAGCCATCGGGTGGTTCAGATCCAGCTCCACAGTCTCATCGGTCAGGGCGGTTGCCACGCCGGTAAACACGTGTCCATTCGCGTCGCGCAGGTGCATCGGCTCGCCCAGCCGGATATCGAATTCCGGAGGGAAGGATTTACGGGAAACCAGCACAACTGCGTCCGGGTCGAATTCGCCGTAGGCATCTTCCGCGAGAACCAAAACCTCTTTGGAATTGCCCACTTCCAGGCCAGTCAGGGCGTTTTCAAGCCCGGGGATGATGTTCTGGTGCCCGTGCAGGTATTCCAGAACCTCGGATTCAATTTCCTCGCCGTCAACGACAAGATTGTAGGCAAGTTGAACAACGGTATCGTCTTGCACCGCGTTTAAGATATTTTCTGTCATTTCTTCTCCAATTCTAAATAAATGCCCGGATTTTCCCAGGCCGCATGATTATATCAGAATATTAAAGCATGTCCATGTTTGTGTAACCCTTTGTGTTTTGGCGTTTGACAATTCTTTGGGGGCGGTCTACAATTGGCTTACTGAAAATAATTATCAATAACAAGTATGGATTGGCAAACTTTTCTCTCAAAGGCAGGCTACCGGCTCTCTGAACCGCGCAAACGGATCATGAAGCTGATGGAAGTGGCGGAAAAACCGCTAAATCCGCTCGCCATTCACCGGCTCTTGCGCGAACAGGGCGTGCACCTGGGTCTTGTCAGCGTGTATCGGACGCTTGAACTATTCTTCTCGCTTGGGTTAATCAGTCAGGTGTTCCAGCCGGACGGTCTGGTTGGGTACCTGCCGGCAAGCTTTGGACACCACCACTTCATCGTATGCCAGAACTGCCATAAAGCGGAAGAATTTTTGGGCTCGGAAGATATGCGGGAGTTGGTCCAGCGCATACAAAGCGAAACCCATTATCAGGTCAGGGAACATCTTCTGCAATTTTACGGTCTCTGCCCGGAATGCCAGGGTCTCTTGAAAGAGGGTGAAAAATTATGAAGCGCCTGGGCATTGTTCTATTGTGCGCCGCGCTGCTATTGAGCGCCTGCGCGCCTGCGGCGGTCGAACAGGCTGACCAGCTGGCGGTAACCGTCTCGGTGCTGCCGCAAGCTTTTTTTGTGCGGAAAATTGCCGGAGACCTGGTTTCCGTGCAGGCGATTGTGGGTACTGGCGACGATCCTCATACCTATGAGCCCACGGCGGAGCAAATGCGCGTGCTGACAAAATCGCGCCTTTATTTTTCTATTGGCGTGGAATTTGAGGACGCCTGGCTGCCGCGTTTTGGCGCGGCCAACCCAACCATGACAATTGTGGATTCTGCTGCCGGCGTGCAGCGAACGCCTGTCAGCACCATATTCGGCGGCACGCCGGAGGAAGGTGAATTAGATCCACATATCTGGTTTTCACCCGAGCGGGTAAAACTTGTCTCGCGGAATATCGCGCAGGCATTGGAATCCGCTGACCCGGCAAACAAGAATGTCTATCGCGCGAATCTGGAAGCCTGGCTGAATGAGGTTGACGCGGTAGACGTGGATGTGCGTGCTGCTTTAGCTGGCATCAGCCGCCGCACTTTTTTGGTCATTCACCCAGCCTGGAGCTACTTTGCCCAGGAATATGAGCTTGAAATGCTCTCCGTGGAAACGCATGGGCAGGAGCCTGGACCTGAAGAGCTTGGCGCGGTCTTGCAACTGGCGCGAGAGAATGCAGTAGACACAGTGTTTGTTCAGAAAGGCATCAGCCAAAAGCTGGCGCAATCCATTGCCGATCAACTCGGAGGCGCGCGCGTAGTGGAATTGGACCCCATGGCTGAAAATTGGTCTGAAGCCATGCTATTTTTGGCAGCTCAATTGGCGGAAGCGCTGAAGTAGCGAGGAATCTTGGATACATACCCCGAAGCGCCAATCATTTCCCTGCATAAAATTTGGGCAGGATACGACCTGGATACAGTCCTGGAAGATGTTAGTTTCGACCTTTTCCCGCGAGACTATGTGGGTCTGATCGGCCCCAATGGCGGTGGAAAAACCACGCTCATCAAAGTGATTTTGGGTTTGGTTCCTCCGCGCAGCGGTTCGGTTCAAGTGATGGGTACTGATGCCGCGGAAGGCAGAAAGTACATCGGCTACGTCCCGCAGCTGCAGATAAGTGACAAAGCCTTCCCTATCAATGTGTGGGATGTGGTGAGCATGGGCAGGATTAAGCCCGGCTTTGCCAGCCTGCGCCTGAATGCGGAAGACCGTCAGCGCGTGGAAGAAGCTTTGCGCCAGACGGGCATGCTCGCATTAAGCAAGCGTTCGATCAATGAGATTTCCGGCGGTCAGCGCCAAAGGGTATACATCGCGCGGGCGCTGGCGGCGCAGCCGCGAATTTTGCTATTAGACGAACCGACCGCCAGCGTGGATCCGCAGGCCAGTGTTCAGCTTTATGATTTATTAGCAAAACTGAATGAGGAAATTTCGATTCTCCTGATTTCCCACGACATGACCGCAATCTCAGCTTATGTCAAAACCATTGGGTGCATCAACCGCCGCTTGGTTTATCACCACGATAAATCCGTTTCAGCTGATATGCTGCAAGCTGGTTATGAATGCCCGGTGGATTTGATTGCTCACGGCGTTCCGCACCGCGTTTTCCCCGCGCACGATGACGATGGAGGCCACCCGGAATGATTAGTTTCCTGCAAGAAGTGCTTTCTTATGAATTCATGCGCAACGCGCTGCTGGCCGGAGTGATTGTCAGCGCGGCATGCGGCGTGGTTGGCACCCTGGTGGTGTTGAACCGCATCGTGTTTATCAGCGGCGGCATCGCGCACGCGGCCTATGGCGGCGTGGGTATTGCCTACTTTTTGGGGCTGAATCCTGTTTGGGGCGCGGTGGGTTTCAGCCTGCTTTCTTCCCTTGCCATGGGCTATGTGCACCGAAAGGAAAAAGCGCGCGCGGATACCATCATTGGGGTGATGTGGGCGCTGGGCATGGCCCTGGGCATCATCTTTGTCAGCCTCAGCCCCGGTTATAAAGCTGATTTGATGAGCTACCTGTTTGGCAGTATCCTGGCCGTTTCAATCAGCGACTTGTGGTTGATGTTGGTCATCGCCGTGGTGGTGCTGGCTTTTGTTTTGGTTTTTTATCGACTTCTGCTGGCGATATCCTTTGATGAGACTTTCTCAACCATCCGGAACGCGCCTGTCGGTTTGCTTTCAATGGCGATGATTGTATTAATTGGGCTGACCGTGGTGATTTCTATGCGCGTAGTCGGTCTTATCCTGGTGATTGCCCTGCTCACCATTCCGCCGGCAATTGCGAATTTGTTTGTCCGGGAGATGCGCGGAATCATGGCTCTCAGCACTGGTCTGAGCCTGATTTTCATGGTTTCTGGGCTGCTCATCTCCTACGCGCTCAATCTACCTTCTGGCGCCGTGATTATCCTGGTGGCCAGCCTGGCGTACGCGTTCGCGGCAGCTGTTAAAGGACTCTACGAAAAGCGCAGGCAAATCAAGGAGACGGCCGCGCAGAAAAACAATTTCGGGCTTATCCGGTAGAATTAAAGCAAACTATGTCACTAAAAGATTTCTTTCAGGATACAGGACCGATTGGCTTGGGTATGTGGCTGGGGCGGCACTGCTCCCTTTCCTCTGGTAGGAAGCTGGCTGCATGCGGCGCGCGCCTAATTTCCGCCTTTCAGTCCGCAAAAATGATGCAAGCCATCAAGGCCAATCAATGGGTCGCCTCTGGCGGTGAGCTTGGGCGCGCAGAATTAAAAACCCGCTCCAGGGTGGTGACCCGCAACATTGTTACCGCTTTGTTTGAGTACTTTTATTATTACCAGCACGTCGAGGAAGCAAAGCAGCGCATCGTCCTTTCCCCGGAACTGCAGACGATGCTGGAAGATTCCCGGGGCGGCAAACTACAGCTCCTTTTGGGTCCGCACCTGGGCGGTTTTGACCTGTTTGGAATGATGTTGGTGAAATTTGGTCTGAAGACGGTTGTGCTCTCGTACCCCAAGCCGAATAAGACTTACCAGGCGCAAAACCAGCTGCGTGAACTGGCTGGCATGCGCGTGATGCCGATCAGCCTCAGCGCTTTTCGGGAAGCCAAAAAGCTAATGACGCATGAAGGCTATTCCTTGGTGACCGGTCTGGACAGACCGATCAAAAGCAAGGACGACCAAAAATACAAACCGGCTTTCTTTGGCAAGCCGGCTAATCTTTCCACGTATTACGTGCGGCTGGCGCGGGAGACCGGCGCCGCGGTGCGCGTGGCGTGCGGGGTTACCCGCGCGGATGGCATGTTCTATTATGATTGCACCCCGCCTATCGCGTTTGACGACTACGCGGATTTGACCGATGATGTTGTGCTGAATGCAGAAAAAGTCATGCGTGAGGCGGAAAAATTCATCCAGGCATACCTGGAACAATGGGCGATGTTTTACCCAATCTGGCCAGAAGCATTGACGCAAATCAAAAATTTACCCTGAGAGGTTTTTATGAAGGAACAAACAGAAGTAAGAAAGAATGACATCCTGCTCGGACCGCTGGAACGCCCGGCTTTGCAATGGTTCGCGCGGAATATGCCCGCTTGGATTGATTCCGACACACTCACAATCATCGGCATTCTGGGGTCCTTGCTAACCCTGGCCAGTTTTGTCATTGTGGGCAGAACGGGCGGACCTCTGAAAAATTATTGGGTTCTGATTGCCTGTTTTGGTTACGTTCTGAACTGGTTTGGCGACAGCCTTGATGGTACCCTGGCGCGCTACCGGCACATGGAGCGCCCAAACTATGGCTACTTCATTGACCATTCCGTGGACGGCTTTACCGCGGTATGCATGTTCCTGGGTTTTGGTTTTGCCGGAATTTCGCGCCTGGACGTCACGCTGGTGGCCGCCATTGGATATCTGCTGATGATGATTACTGTGTTCCTGAAAACCAAGGTAACCGGCGTGTTCGAGATGACCACCATTAAACTGGGTCCGACCGAAATGCGGCTGATCGCGATAATTTTCAGCCTGATCAATTACTTTATTGGAATCAAGTACGTTAATTATCCACTTATTGGCAGCCAAGCCTATGGAACGGTGGTTATCGCCTGCATCGCCCTCATCCTATTTGTCTATTACCTGGTTGAAACAGTGCGAATCAGCATCAAACTGGAAAAATTTGACGCTGAAAAACTGGCCCACCGCAAGGCAAAAGAGGCAAAAAAGCTGGCGAAAGCGGAATTGAAACTCCAAAAGGCGGATGCGAAAGCCGCCAAAAAGAAGAAAAAACACGCCGTCGAGGTCGCCTCTCACGGCGAGTGAAATTGCTGCTTTGCAATGATTTGGTCTGCCGTCCCCGGCAGACCTTTTTATTCCGCGGACTGGGTTTTAATCCGGTGAATAGCGGGCGCAATGGCTTCGAGTTCGGGCAGCCGGGCGCAGAGCGGGGAAGGAATAAGCCTGGGAAGCGCGGATTCAGCCAGGTCCGTCGCGGCGGCAAGGGCCGCGCGAGAAGGATTGGCAAAAATATCAGCCAGCAAACAGCCGGGGAAGCCAATAATAATGAGCTCAGGCTGCAGCAGGTGTACCAATGGGGCTAAACCACGCCCTAATTGCGTGCCAGCCTCAGCGAAAACTTCCTGTGCGTAAGGGTCCCCGTTTTGGGCGTCACGGATTATCTGGAACAGGTCAACATCGTTCTCCCAATGCTGTGGGCAGCGTTTGAAAGCCAATTCCAGCATGCCTGCCGCGCTGGCAAAGCCGGAAAGCGTGCCGGGTTTTGCCAAGCCCGCCGGCCCGTCGGCCGCGAGCCGCAGATTGCCAAGCTGCCCGGCTGTTCCCCCGCTGTTGTGATACAGCCTGCCATTGGTGAGTATGCCGGCGCGCAGGGTGGGC
>JAAZPN010000129.1 GCA_012797215.1 Chloroflexota bacterium
TCATCAAATAGTCGCCGGCTGAACTCACGCGCCAGCTGCACCTCGCCGAGCATAACCGGGGTAATTGGGGTCTGGGTCACGCCCGTATCAAAGCCCAGCGCGCGCATTTCCGCCTGGAAGTAGCGCGCGTTTGCCCACAGGCGGTCCACCAGTTCGGTGGATTCCTCCAGCAGGTCCACCGCGGCCAGGCAGGCAGCGGTATCCGGGACGGTAACAGCGGAGGAGAACAGGAACGGCCGTCCGCGCTGGCGCAGCCATTCAATGATGCGCGCGTTGCCGGCAACCACGCCGCCAACCACGCCGAAAGCCTTGGAGAAAGTGCCCACCTCCACATCCCCCCTGCCGTGCAGGTGGAAATGGTCCACGATACCGCGCCCGCCTTCGCCCACCACGCCTTCACCGTGCGCGTCGTCCACCATGGTCATCACGTCGTAGCGTTCAGCAATTGCCACCAACGTATCCAACGGAGCAAGGTCGCCGTCCATCGAGAACACGCCGTCGGTAATCATCAGCGCGCGCCGGTACGTGCCAGCCGCAGCCTGCACTTGCTTTTCAAAGTCCGCCGGGTCCGCGTGCGCGAAGCGGATAATTTTGGCGCCTGAGAGGCGTGAGCCGTCGATTATGCTGGCATGGTTGAGCGCGTCCGAGAAAATGACATCTTCCTTGCCGACCAGGGCGGGGATGGTCGCGCCGTTCGCGGAGAAGCCGGACTGGAAGGTGATGGCTGCTTCCACTTTTTTGAAAGCGGCCATGCGCTTTTCGAGCTGAAGATGCAGGGCCATCGTGCCGGCGATGCTGCGCACCGCGCCAGGACCAACGCCATAACGCTGCATTGCTTCTGTCGCAGCCTGCACGAGGCGGGGGTGGTTTGCCAGACCAAGGTAGTTATTCGAGCAAAAATTCAGCACTTTTTTTCCGTCCACCACCAGCCAGGCGCCCTGCGGAGAATCGAGCGTGCGGATGCTGTTGTAAAAACCGGTGTCTTTGAGAGTTTTCAGTTCGTCATCAATCCAGGTGAGTTTATCAGTCATGCGTTCCTCTGTTTTTCGTCGGGTGAGTTGAGCTGATTATACTGCAGGCAGCCTGGTATGCTTCGCTAATAGGCTTCCCGGTCATTGTCGGGGGCATGTTGTTTCGTCATCGCGAGGAGCGCAGCGACGTGGCGATACCCAACGGGCACAATGTCTGCCTTACATTCGTCATCGCGAGGAAGCCAGCAACATGGCGATCTGCCTTGTCATTCGTCATCGCAAGAAACCCAGCAACATGGCGGTCTGCCTTTACATTCGTCATCGCGAGGGACGAATCGACGTAGCGATCTGCCTTTAAGTTCGTCATCGCGAGGAACGCAGCGACGTAGCGATACCCAACGGGCACAATGTCTGCCTTTAAGTCCGGCACAGTGCTAAGCGCGGCGATATGGATTTACCAGCGAAAAACAGGCAGATTGCCACACCGTTTTGCCCTGTGTACCACTATCATTCGTTGGACTTATCATGGCAAAACGGTTCGCAATGACAAAACCCTCGTCATCGCGAGGAGCGCAGCGACGTGGCGATCTTCAGTTCTTTTTTCTCCTCAAGAGAAACTGCGAACTGCCGAGCCCACTCTTGTCATCTCAAGTCAATGGTTATTCCAGCAGGCTTTGCTCGCACTGACAGACAGACTGCCACAGTTCAGGTTCTCAGAAATACGAGACTAACACACTCACTCGCAAGTTACTATAAGAAGGCCGGAAAAAGCCACAAACCTCCTGTCCGCAGAATTCCTAACATGGGCTTACCAAGGTCTGTTAAAATAACCCTGACATCATCGCTTGGTCTGGAGGATTATATTGCGTAGACCTCTGAACATCCTGACCGCTTTCGTCCTCTGCCTTCTCCTCGGGTTGGCAAAGCCCCTGCAAGCCGCGGCTGTACCCCCAACTCCGCAATCTACCCTTCCGGACTTCCCTTGCTACCGCGATATGAACACGCTCTATGCTGACGCCGCTGCGCTTGCTGCCACCTACCCGGCGCTGGCATCCTGGACGGACATCGGTGACTCCTGGGAAAAGACCCAGCCCGGCGGCGCGCCAGGGTATGACCTGTTCGCGCTCAAGCTGACCAACAACGCTCTGCCTGGCGATAAACCCGCGCTCATCCTGATTAGCGGCACGCACTCCCGCGACCTCGCGCCAGTGGAACTGAACCTGCGCTTTGCCGAATACCTTCTTTCTGGCTACGGCACGGACCCGAATATCACCTGGCTGCTAGACCTTGCCGAGGTGCACATCATCCTTTCCGCTAATCCGGACGGACGCGCCGTGGTGGAAGCGCAAATTGCCAGCGGCGAGGCGGATGAATTTGGAACTACCGCGCGCAAAAAGAACCTAAACAATGCCACCTGCCCCGACCCCCTGAATACTGGCGTGGATTTGGACCGCAACTTTCCGTTTCAGTGGCAGCTTGGCCCTACTGGCTGCATGAGCGATTATCCCGGGGCTTCTGCCGGTTCTGAACCAGAAACAACGGCGCTGACTGCTTACATTAATACTGTAATTGGGGATTATCGCGCTGGCGGTCCGGACGTACCAGCCGACCTAAGCGCGCGCGGGCTGGTGGTGCATCTGCAAAGTTACGGCAACAAAGTCTTCTACCCGTATTCCTACCGGACCGAGCCCGCGCCTGAGGACGCCGCGCTGCACACGCTTGCGAACAAAGTTTCCTACGGAACGCCCTCCTCACCCGCGAAATATTCAGGGACCTACGCGTCCTTCCTGCCCGGCAGCCTGTCGGATTTTGTCTACGGCGAACTGGGGGTACCCGCCCTGACATACACGCTTTTCGCCAGCATCGAGGGACAATACTTTACTCGCTGCAGCGTTTTTGAGAACTATCTGAACGCCAACTTGCAAGCCCTGACGCGCTCCCTAAAAACCGTCTGGGCGCCCTACCATCTGCCCACAGGCCCGGAACTAAGCCCCCTGCTGATAACCATCCATTACAGCGCCTTGGAAACCTGGTGGGAACTTTGGACGCGCGCGGACACAAATATACTGAAGGACCCTAACCCCGAAGCTCCACCAGTGGCTTCAGCGGTATACAGCTTTGACCTGCCGCCTTGGGAGCCCGGCGCGGTCCTGCGCACGTTGGCTGCCTCGGACGGCGCTTTTGACAGCCCGCAGGAGTGGCTCGAAACGCGGCTGGATTTTAGCGGACTGGAGCCCGGACCGCATTGGATTTACGCGCAGGCGTTTCTTGCTGACGGTACGCCGGGTTTGGCTGCCGCGCAAAGCATCCTGGTGCCCGAGCCGGCACCCTACAGCAGTTATCTCCCGATCTTACTTCGCTAAGCCACTCGAAGGTTTATTCCGAGAGCAGATACGCCAAAATCCAGTTGGTGGTAGCTTCCAACGCCTCGCGGTGCGTGCGCTCGTAGTGATGCGAGGAATCCACGCCAGGGCCGATCAGCGCGGCCGCCGCGGCGCCCCCCGCATGCCAGTAAGCGGTGGCGTCCGAGCCGTAATTCGGGTAAATATCCACTTTGTACGGAATAGCATAGCTCTCCGCCAGCGCGCGCAGTTTGTTACTCAGACCGTTGTGGTAAGGTCCGCCGCTGTCCTTGACGCACAACGTGGCGTGGAATTCATCTGAAGCCTGGCCTTCGCCCATGGCAGCCATGTCCACTGCCACCAATTCCTCAACGCTCGCGGGAAAATCGGCGGCGCCGCCGTGCCCGACTTCCTCAAAGTTGCTGATTAGGAAACA
>JAAZPN010000130.1 GCA_012797215.1 Chloroflexota bacterium
ATTTTGATGGCATAGCTGATGCTATAGAGCGCCGAAGTTGCCAGAGCAAAATCCTCACCATTTGGGTCGCCCTGGCCGTGCACGCAGGCAAAGCTCAGGCAGGGAACCTGGATCAACATTGGCGCGGTCTTGGTGGTATAGAGGTCTTTCGGGTCGCTCTCAGGCATAAAAGCGTCCTTCGAATTATCAGGGCTTCGAAAAAAACCCGCTAATAGACCTTTGGCTGCTTATGTTTAATAAACGTATTTGCGCGCAGGTCCGCGAAAGCCTGGTTCAGTTCTTCCTGGGAGTTCATCACAATCGGACCGCCCCAGGCAATGGGCTCGCGCAGGGGCTTGGCCGCCAGCAGCAAAAAGTGCGCGCCCTTTGGGCCGGCTTTCACGCGCACCAGCTCTGCTTCGCCTGTTTCGGCGCCGCTGGAAAGCAGCATCGCGCAGGCTTTTTGTTCAAATCTCTCCAGGTTTTCGTCCGCTGCCAGGTTGCCCTCAATCAGGTACAGGAAAAGCGTCTGGTCGTTGGGCGTCTGGTCATATTCCCAGACTGCCTCGGGTTTTAAGGTCACATCCAGATATTGGACCGGGACGTATTCGCCCTTTACAGCGCCGGTCTTGCCGCTGTAACGCCCGGAGAGCACCCGCACCAGGGCATTTTCTTCCACCACCTCAGCCACATCGCTGCTCTGGATATCCCGATAGGCAGGTTCGGTCATCTTCTCCGCCGCGGGCAGGTTCACCCACAATTGGCAGCCCAACATGCGCGGGGCGGCTTGCGGCATCTCCTGGTGGATAATTCCGGAACCAGCCGTCATCCACTGGCACTGCAGCTTGCCGATGACGCCGGAATTGCCCAGGCTGTCTCCATGTTCCAGCTCGCCTTCCAGCAGGTAGGTCACTGTCTCAATACCGCGGTGCGGATGCCAGGGGAAACCGGCGATGTAATCGCGCGGGTCCAGCGAATCAAAACCGTCCAGCATGAGGAAGGGGTCAAAATCATACATTGTGCGCGCGCCAAGCACGCGTTGCAGGCGCACGCCGGCGCCGTCCACCGCGGGGTGCCCGCGCACAACCTGGGTCAATTTTCGAAAAGCCATTCTCGCTCCTTGATATCCTAACTTCGCTGCCCCAAAACAGGCTTGTTGTGAGAAAAAAAATTACTCGTCTGAATAAAAACCTGGTAATAAATACTTTCAAACCGGCCGCGCTATTACAAGCCTTCGCCAGTAATGTGATAGATAGGCTTCAGGACTTAAATTGCGCACCGCAGCCAACGCCAGCTTAAGTATACGTTTTTTGTTCAGCTGCCTGGAAGAGCCCATCGACATGATTCGCCACGATTTGCTCTACGTGGTGAATTTTAAAGGCCGCCGCATCCGCTTTTTTGCGGATGTTGACCAATTCATCGTCGAGCTTTCAGAAGTATTCCCCCACGAAGCCGACAACATCCGCCGCTTTTATCACGACTTGCTGCGCATGTATACGCATGTGATGGTGGAAAACCCCAGCTACACCAGCGCCGATGAAACCGACCCAAAAGAATCCCTCCCAGCGCTGCGCAGACACCCCGTGTCCTTCCTGCGCTTTTTCAGTTATCTGAACAAAGGCGCGGAAACCCTGCTCAGGAAATACTTTAAGGACCCGGAGATTTTCAAGTTTTTTGATAAGCTCACCTCCACCTATTGCTATGCCACGGTCAAAGAAGCGCCCGCGGTGCTTGCCAGCGTCATGTTCGTGGATAATCATGTCGGCGGCAGCTATTACCCGGCCGGCTCCACCCTCTTTTTGCCCGGTAAGTTGGAAAAAGTCATCGAAGAAAACGGCGGGGAGATGCTGCCGGAAGCCGAAGTGACGCGCATCCTGTTCCAGGACGGAAAACCTTGCGGCATCGAGCTGATGGACGGCAGGCAGCTCTTCGCGCATGACATCATTTATTCCGGCACGGTCTGGAATCTCTATGGAAAACTGCTCGACCCAACGCAAACCACTGCCGCTCGCCGTCAGTGGGCTGCCAGCCAGGCACCTACCTACCCCAGCGTTGTGCTCTACGCGCTGGTGGACAAGTCTGTCATCCCGGATGATACCGCGCCGATTGAAATGCTGGTGGGAAATCCAGACATGTTGGATGAAAGCGAAGTGACTGCCTACATCTTCAGCATCGACGACCAAACGCTTTGCCCGCCCCAGTATCACACCATCGCGGCCATCGGTCCGACCTTTGAGAAGTGGGATAACTTGAACCCGGATGAATACCAGACCAAGAAAGCGCGCGAGCTTGAACGGCTGACGCAGGTGCTTGAGCGCCGCTTCCCGGGCTTCCGCGCGGGCATGCGTTTCTCAGAGGTCGCTACACCGCGAACCATCGAGCGCTACTGCCTTAAAAACGGCGGCGCGGTGGCTGGACCAAAGCAAATGCTTGGGCAGCATATACTCAAGCGCCTGCACACGCGCACCGAGTGGGACAATCTCTTCTGCTGCGGGGAATCCACCGTGCAGGGCACCGGCACGCCTTCAGTCAC
>JAAZPN010000131.1 GCA_012797215.1 Chloroflexota bacterium
CAAAATCTTCTAGCTGAGTGACCACCCTCTGAAATTCCTGGGTGGGTTCTTTACCATGTTCTTTTTCGTAATATTCCCATGTCCAGTCCCCCATCACTTTTGTAGTTGTTGGTTTCGCCTGGGGCATATCCGCAAGGGTTTCCACCATAACAAATTCATCATCATCCTGGCAAAACCGCCTGACTTGAACCAGGTCAAGAGGATAATTTATTTTGCTGGATAATTTCAATACACTCGATTTGAAGGCCGGCGCGATCACAATAATCCGAACCTCAAGTGCATCCCACTCGATCTTGATATCCTCAGGGCGGTTTTTCGCTTCCAACCAAATGGCTTTGATAGAATCGGGATTAGTCTCAGCCCACATGGCATAGGTGAGTACTTGCGGTAGGATTTCTTCGCTCACTTCAACGTTTTTCATCTCGATAATGCAAATCCGAGAGTCCTGGTCTACCCCCAACATATCCGGGATGCCCTGCTTATTCCCCGTCTGGATTTGGCGGTAAAGAATAAAAATATCCGGCAGTAAATCCTGGTTGCGGTAAATGTAGGATTCGAACTCTTTTTCGTTCTGAAATGGCATTAGCAGCAGATTGCGGGTTTGGTCTTTCGACTTCCAGTATAGATTCAGCATCTTACCCTCCTTCATACCATTCTTCATGCCCATGCGCGATGGCGTAGGACTTGTTCTTTTTACAGGCTTGCTTCACCCGTTCCGGCCAGTACTTCATGGCGATATGGCTCCAGTCATACTTCCCAGCAGCCAGCTCCTCCCAATACTTCTTCGGCTCGCTCTTCCATAACGGAATCACCGACCACAGCGGAGCCATGCGCAGGATCACTCCATCATCGATCCAATCCGCCTCTGGTTCATACCCGCCGCGGGTGATGGCATCCAGATCTTTGGCAAACTGCGCCAGTTCCTCTGCCAGTTGCCGCAGCTCGTCCATTTCTTTCTCGATGGGCTTGCGGGCGGCTCCTTGGGCGGTCAGCACCTTTTTACCAAGTTCTTCCAGGCGCAGCTGCACAGCGCGTCGTTTGGTGGGCAGGTAGGGTTCCTGCTGCAGGGCATAGAAGGTATTGCGGTCGATCTTCTCATGGAACAGCACGAAGCCGTAGGAACGCTTTGAAGACTGGATCGGCCAGTACACCGGACGTTTGCGGTATTGTTTGATGTGGTGCTGGGTGAAAAAATCCTTTTCCAGGAACTTGCGCAGATCACCGCCAGCCGCCTGCTGGATGACCTCCTGAGCTTGAGCCTGGCCGAGCATGAGCTCTAATGCTTTGCTGACCAGGGAGGGAAGATCGCGGGGGTGGTTAGGGTCGAAAACAGCGATGCCATCGGGGAGAGCCAGCTCCCGCAGGGCCTGTTCCACCTCGCGGGAGAAGACGTGCCGCCCGCCTTGCTCATCGACATACGCGAACTGGGAGGGGTCGCCGACCAGCTCGTTGAATTCTTCTTCGGTGGGTTCGGGCAGCGAGCCAATGGCAAAGTCCGAACGGCGGTAGATGGCTGAACCTAGTGCACCAGGGGTGCCAGGGTAGAAACGACCTAAAATGATGCCGATGGCGTAGGAGAGCCAGGAAAGGGCAAGGGATTGCCTGGAAACGCTTACCTCAACGCTTGCTTCTTCTTCCTCTTCGGGTTTGGCGTTTTCACCGGCTTCGGAAATTACCATTCCGCCTGCCAGTTCGCTTTCGATTGCCTGGCGGTCCTGAGGGCTGATCTCATAGAGTGTGTACACCAGGTCATTGATTTGGGTTTCCAAATTAATCAGGCG
>JAAZPN010000132.1 GCA_012797215.1 Chloroflexota bacterium
ACAGTCCCGCGCCAGCGGGTATTTAGCTTTCAGGAGGTAAAGAATGGCAAAAAGCGAAGGCTTCAAACCTAACTGGTACGAAAACGTCACCCCCTCAGGAACTTATCGCTCACTGGTCAAATGGGGAGATCCTGCCGGCATCAAGCACCCCAACAGCGGACTGGTGCGCCTTATTATGGATAAATTCCAGTTGACGGAAGCGGATTTGAGCGCCCCACTAAACCTTTCGCTGGAGCAGGTGGAAGACAGCGTCCCTTGTCGCTTGCTAAAGGATCATCTGGCTTTCTTCCAAGCGCTGTGCGGCGATGACAACGTGCGCACCGACACCTACACACGAATTGCCCGTTCCTATGGCAAAGGCATGCTGGACGCGCTGCGTCTGCGCCGCAAAATTGTAGAAAACCTGCCTGAGATTGTAGTCTCTCCACGCAGTCGCGAAGAAATTGCGCGCATCGTATCCTACGCCGATGAACACCGCATCCCCGTGACTATCTTTGGCGGCGGTTCCACAGTCACACGCGGCATGGAAGCCACACGCGGCGGTATCTGCGTGGACATGAGCAAGCACATGAACCGCGTGATTGCCTTTAATGAAACCGACCAGACAATCACGGTCGAAGCTGGCATAAGCGGCCCGAAGTTGGAAGCGCTGCTCAATAACGCCGTTAGGGAATTTGGCGCGGCGCGCGCCTATACCTGCGGGCAATTCCCGCAATCATTTGAGTACTCCAGCGTCGGCGGTTGGGTGGTCACGCGCGGAGCAGGCCAAAATTCCACTTATTACGGCAAGAGCGAAGATATCGTCATCTCGCAAGATTACGTCACCCCCATCGGGGATTTCCACACTTGCCCGCATCCGCGCGCGGCTACCGGGCCGGATTTTGACCAAATTATGCTTGGCGGGGAAGGCGCGTTTGGAATTCTGGTCAGCGTCACCCTGCGCGTTTTTCGGTACATGCCCGAAAATCGCAAGCGCTTCAGTTATATGTTCCGTACCTGGGAGGACGCGCAGGCGGCCTGCCGCGAAATTATGCAGTCAGAAATTGGCTACCCATCTGTCTTTCGCCTCTCCGACCCCGAAGAAACGGATGTGGCAATGAAACTGTATCATATTGAGGGGACCGCGGTTGATACAATCCTGCAAAAACTGGGTTTCCAACCGATGCAAAAGTGTCTTCTCCTGGGTTTTACTGACGGCGAGAAGGGTTTTTGCGCCAACCTGGACCGCAAAATCCGCAGGATTTGCAGACAACACCACGCCTTTGAACTCAGCCTGTTTGGCGTGACAAAACGCTGGGAAAAGGACCGCTTTAGGGACCCCTACCTGCGCGAGGATTTGCAGGATTTTGGCGTACTCATTGACACACTGGAGTGCGGCGTAACCTGGGAACAGATGCCGCGCGTACATCAGGAAGTGCGCGCTTTCGTAAAGAGCCGACCGCAAACCGTGTGCATGACACACCTTTCGCATGCCTACCCCCAGGGCGCCAACCTGTACTTTATTTTTATCGCGCGCATCAGTACAATCAAAGAATATTTGCAGCTGCAGTACGGCATTCTGGAAGCCATCACCAAGAGCGGCGCTGCCATCAGCCACCATCACGGCGTGGGCAAACAGACATCGCCCTGGTTGGAGGAAAGTATCGGAAAATCTCAGATGGACGTCATCCGGCTGCTGAAGAAACATTTCGATCCACATAACATCATGAACCCGGGCGGCACCTTAGGCCTGGACATGAGCATTGAACAAGCTGAAAAACGCTGGAGTATGGACTTGGAGGGCTGATGAGCGCTGAACAACTGCTGGCAATTGATAACGGCACCCAATCGGTGCGCGCGCTGATTTTTGACTTGCGCGGCAACCTGCTGGCGAAGAGCCAGGTGCCCATTGAACCATACTACTCAACCGAACCCGGTTGGGCTGAACAAGACCCGCAGGTGTTTTGGAGCGCGCTCTGTGAAGCCTGTCATAAGCTCTGGAGCATGCCAGGCGTGGACAATAACGCGCTGGCTGGGGTCTCACTGACGACTCAGCGTTCCACGATTATCAATTTGGACGAACACGGCCGGCCGCTGCGGCCTGCTATGGTCTGGCTGGACCAGCGGCGCACGCCCGGACTGAAACCTGTCAGCGGCCTGTGGGGAATTCTTTTCCGTCTGGCGGGCATGACCGGCACCGTGGCATACCTGCAATCCGAAGCAGAGGCAAACTGGCTGCGCACCTACCAAAAAGAGGTTTGGGATAAGACTCACAAGTACCTGCTTCTTTCCGGTTACCTGACTCACCTTCTTACCGGCAATTACGTCGATTCAGTTGGTTCCCAAGTGGCCTATATTCCCTTCGACTACAAGAATCAGCGTTGGTCATCCAAATCGGACTGGAAATGGCAGGCTGTGCCAGTGCGCCCGGAGACTCTGCCGGATTTGGTTCGGCCGACAGAGCGGTTGGGTCACATCAGCGCGGAAGCCGCGGCTGCGACTGGCATTCCAGAAGGGCTTCCACTTATCGCCGCGGCAGCGGATAAAGCTTGTGAAGTTATCGGCGCTGGCTGCATAGAACCCACTACCGCCTGCCTCTCTTTTGGTACCACTGCCACGATTAACACCACGCACAAGGATTACCTGGAAGTCATCCCGCTCATTCCACCTTACCCAGCGGCCATCCCGGGAATGTATTCACTGGAAATTCAGATATATCGCGGTTACTGGATGGTATCCTGGTTCAAGCGCGAATTTGGGATGAGTGAAGAACGCCTGGCGCGCGAACGGGGCGTAAAGGCCGAAGACCTGTTCGATGATTTGATAAACTCTGTCCCGGCAGGTTCATTAGGACTGATGCTGCAGCCATACTGGAGCCCGGGGCTCAAGATGCCCGGACCGGAAGCAAAAGGCGCCGTGGTAGGCTTTGGCGACGTTCACACCCGGCCTTATTTTTATCGCTCCATAATCGAAGGGCTCGCCTACGCGCTGCGCGAGGGCGCAGACCGCACAAACAAACGCTCCCGTGAGAAAATTGAGACTATCCGCGTCGCTGGCGGCGGCTCCTCAAGCAGCGCGGCTGTGCAATTAACAGCAGATATTTTTGGTCTGCCCGCCTCCCGACCGCATGTCACCGAGGCCAGCGGTTTGGGCGCGGCAATGGATTTGGCGGTGGGACTCGGACTGCACCCTGATTTTGAGACAGCCGTGCGCGAGATGACACGCGTCAGTGAAACTTTTGAGCCCAATCCAGAAAACCACAAGCTTTACGACGCGCTTTATCAACGGGTTTATCTCAAGATGTACAAACGACTGCGTCCGCTCTATGATGAGCTGGCGGAGATAACTGGATATCCGGCTTTGGACTAAAGAATTGACTTCAAACGCCTGGGCATACTTCAGGCGTTTTTGTATGTTGGTACAGGCCTCAATAGTCATTGTTCTGATGATTTAAGGGAGAAATCCTTTCAGTTTCGTTCACCAGAAGTCTTCTAACAACCCGGACGTGTCCGGAGCTTTAATAGACTATTCTCAACCAGGTTTTCCATGGGCAGGCAGGTATAATACAAAAAGCTCACAGCACATTCCGGAGGTTGGCATGTTTCACTATCTTTCCCGCGAACAAGAAATCCAGGTGGAATCCTGGCTCAGCCAGCTGACGCTTCCCGAAAAAATCAGCCTGCTTTCCGGCGCCGATAACTGGTCTGTCGCCGCGGTACCCCGCCTGGGCATCCCCTCCGTAATCGTCAGCGACGGTCCACACGGCGTACGCGCGGACCGCGCCAGCAGCCGCAGACCCGCGGGGCCGACCAACGCTTACCCAACCGGAATCGGTATCGCTGCCACCTGGAACCGCGACTTAACGCGCGCTTTAGGCGCGGCCCTGGCGGAAGAATCCCGCGAGATGGGCGTAGATGTGCTTCTAGGTCCCTGCGTGAGCATCATGCACAGCCCCCTGGGCGGCCGCAACTTTGAAACCTATTCCGAGGACCCCTACCTGGCGGGGGAGATTGGCCTGAATTGGGTATTGGGGCTGCAGCACAAAGGCGTGGGGGTATCCGTGAAGCACTTCGCGGGGAACGACCAGGAACGCGAGCGCATGCGTGTGAACGTGATTATCTCAGAACGCGCCTTACGTGAGATTTATTTGGCCCCATTTGAGAAAATTGTGCGCCGCGCCCAACCCTGGACGGTGATGGCGGCGTATACCCGCCTGAACGGCACCTACGCCTCTGAAAACCCATGGCTTCTTAGGAAAATCCTCAAGGAAGAATGGGGTTTTGAAGGCGCGGTTATCTCGGATTGGTTCGCGACCCATTCCACAGCCGCCGCGCTGAACGCCGGCCTGGACCTGGAGATGCCCGGACCGGCTCTTTGGCGCGGTGGGCACCTTAAGGAAGCCCTGGACACCTGGCAGGTCTCTGAAGAAACACTGGACGACGCGGTGCGTCGGGTGCTAATTCTGATTGCGCGCTGCCTGCCCGGCCAGGTGCCGCCCAGACCCGCCGCGGTGGATACTGCCGAACGCCGCGCGCTGGCAAGGGAAATCTCCCGGCAGTCCATCACGCTGCTGAAAAATGAGGGTGATTTGCTGCCCCTTTCAAAAACAGCAAAAAAGATTGCCGTGATTGGTCTGAATGCTACTACGCGCGTGACCGGCGGGGGGAGTTCATTTGTCAAAGGACTATATTGGGTCACGCCCCTGGAAGGCTTGCGGCAAGCTTTGGGACCCGAAGTGGAACTCGTGTACGAGCCAGGCGCGGATAACCGCGTGCTCCCACAGGTGATCGAGCCAGAATCTTTTTCGCAAGCGGACGGCAGCGTCGGGCTGCAAGCCTGCCTTTTTAACCACCCAAACTTTGAGGGCGAACCCTTACGAAAGACCGACCTAGCGTTGGATTCCTGGTGGGGCGGCATGGGTCCCGCGGAAGGAAAAATAAACCCGCGCTGCTTCAGCGGCACCTGGGAAGGGCTTTACAAGGCAGCCGTGAGCGGTGAAACCCCGCTTTTTTTGGCAAATAACGGCCACGCGAAATTGTATCTGGATGACGAGCTTGTCGTGGAAAATCACAGCGGAGACGTCATTCCGGATTATGGAAATTTCAGTTCTGTCTTGGTAGGCGGCTCGGCTGCCCTCGAAGCTGGCAAGCAATACCGCCTGAGAGTGGAATACACCTTCGAAACGGTGGGCGGCTTCCCGTTCCTCCAGTTGGCGCACCTGCCCCCTTACGTTGCGGAAGATGGGCGCGCGCGAGCAATTCAAGCTGCCGCTAATTCTGATGTTGCGATTTTCTTTGCTGGCAATCCTGATGGCTACGAAACAGAAGGCGCGGACCGCCCATCTATGCGCCTGCCGGGTAGCCAGGACCAGCTCATCGAGGATATTGTCGCGGCGAATCCACGCACAATTGTGGTCATTCACGCCGGCGCGCCTATAGAAATGCCATGGGCAGAGAAAGTGCCCGCGATTGTGTGGGCTTACTACCCAGGCCAGGAAGGTGGGAACGCGCTTGCGGATTTGCTTACCGGCGCGGTATCCCCATCTGGCAAACTGCCGATGTCCATCCCCTACCGTCTTGAGGATGACCCAACCTTTATTAATTACCCAGGAGACGAGTCCATTTACTATGGAGAAGGCATTTTCGTGGGATACCGCAATTATGACTTGCGAAAGATGGACGTGCGCTTCGCATTTGGGCATGGGCTTTCCTATACCCGCTTTGAGTATGAGGGTTTGCACTGCCCGGAAAGCTTCCATATCGGAGAAAAGGTTGAAATCAGCTTTACGCTGCGCAACTGCGGTGAACGGGACGGCGCGGAAATCGCGCAGGTTTATGTGCGCGATGTGCAATCCAGCGTGCAGCGGCCTGTTCGGGAACTAAAGGGCTTTAGTCGCGTCAGCCTGAACGCTGGCGAGCAAGCCAACGTGACCATCCAATTGGATGAACGCGCGTTTAGTTTCTACGACCAGGACAGGCACTGTTGGACGATGGAGCCGGGTTACTTCGAAATTGAGGTGGGAGGTTCCTCACGCGACATCCGTCTGAAGGGCAGCATCAGGTTGGAGGCCTAAATCGCTCACCTTTATGCATGTGCCAATCGTAGAGAATACGCAAAGTATCACGCGCTCTGAGCTCTTGAACGAAAAGGTAAAATTCCCTAACAATGATGAAAAAAGCTCCCAATCGGGAGCTTTTGCTTTTGTTTACTGCTCTTCTTTCAGACGGACTAAAATCAAGGATTTTCCAGCTGGCTTCTTCAAATCAAAAAAGGTTTTGCGGGAGCGCAAGAGCTGAGCCAATTGTTTTGCCCCGTATGTGCGCGGGTCAAAGCCTGGGTCAATCCGGCGCAGCGCGGTGCCAACTTCTGAAAGCGTTGACCACCCGTCGTCATCAGAGCCCGCCATATCAATCGCCTGATTAACTTTTTCTATCAGTTCCACGTCCGCCTGCGTGAGCTGTTCCAGCTTCTGCTGCTTCTGAACGGCTTTTCTTTTTTGTTTTTCGCGCTCTTCCAGGTTCTCTGTGTAGATGAACACGTCACAGGCGGAAACAAACGCCCGCGGGGTGGATTGTTTCCCAATGCCAATGACCATTTTGCCGCTCTCGCGGATGCGCGTGGCAAGCCGGGTGTAATCGCTGTCGCTTGAAACCAGACAGAACCCATCCACCTGGTCCTTATGCAGGATGTCCATCGCGTCAATAATCATCGCGGAGTCGGTGGCGTTTTTCCCGATAGTGTAGCGGAATTGCTGGATAGGCTGGAAGGCATAAGAATTCAGGATATCCTTCCAGGATTTCATATTGGCGGTCGTCCAATCCCCATAGACGCGGCGAATTGTCGCGTTCCCGAAGCGGGCGGACTCTACCACGATTTGTTCAATTAAGCTGGACTGCGCGTTATCGCCGTCAATAAGGATAGCGACGCGCTTTTCTGTATTGTTGTTGTTAGTTATTTCAGAGTTCATACATTCATTATACCTTTTATACTTGCTGGCTGCGAGGTGACCTGCGGCCGCTCAAATCTTCCTTCTTCGCACTTTCTAAAGTGTACGCAAAAAAAAGCCGCGGTCTCTGCCGCGGCGCTTATTTAGCAAACGCTTACTCCGTGTTTCCTGTAATAATTCTGATGGTACTCCTCCGCAGGGTAAAAACTTTCAAGCATGATTAGCTGGGTCACCACTGGGCGGTCAAACGCGCCGGAGACTTCCAAAAAGGCGATTACCTGTTCAATGGTTTCCTTTTCTTCCTGAGAAGTGTAGAACACCACCGAACGGTACTGCGAACCAAAATCAAGCCCCTGAGAGCAGCACGTCGTTGGGTCGTGATAAGAGAAGAAAAGTTCGAGGAGCTGCTGAAAACTGATCACATCTGTGTCAAAGACCACCTTAACCGTCTCAGCGTGGCCAGTTGTATCCTGACAGACCTGACGGTAAGTCGGCTCCTTGGTAGTGCCGCCGGAATAGCCCACCTGGGTCTCCAGAACGCCTTGAACGCACTGAAATTTAGCTTCCAGCCCCCAAAAACATCCCCCCGCGAAATATGCTTCCTTCCTCATTTGCGATCCAATTCCTCTTTTTCATTTTTTTCCGGCACAAAGCGTAAAGCTGCCGAGTTCAAGCAATATCGTAATCCTGTAGGCTTAGGTCCGTCCGAAAATACGTGCCCCAAATGGGCATCACAGCGCGCGCAGCGCACTTCCTGCCGTACCATGCCGTAGCTTAGGTCCAAAACCTTCTCAATATTTTCTGCGGCTACAGGCGTGAAAAACGACGGCCAGCCAGTGCCCGAGTCGAACTTGCTGGCGGAGGAAAATAATTCCAAATCACAGCAGACGCATCGGTAGACTCCGGCCTGCTTGTGGTCGTAAAAAACACCGCAAAAAGGCGCTTCTGTTCCTTTTCTGCGCGTTACGCGGTACTGTTCTTCAGTCAGCAGCGCGCGCCATTCTTCATCGGTTTTGTGAATCTTTTCCATATTTATCAATTGAGAATATATCATGGAAAAACGAATGCAAGCGCGCTTGCACACTCCTAGTACAGCCTTGTTAACATAAAAAGCTGCCGGTCTCGGCAGCTCTTAACAACGAGAATACATTACTTACAGGTCACCCTTGTGCGCCGCCCAGACAGCTAAACCGATGATGCCAGCGTCATTTCCCAAGTCACCAGGCACAATTTCAACTTGTTCAGATGGCATAATAATCATGCGCCGTTTCACTTCTTCCCGAATCGGGCGCAAGAGCAGTTCCCCGGCCGCTGCTACCCCGCCTGTCACGACCACGCGCTTTGGCCCTACTACCAAAGCTGCATTCATGATTGCCACGCCAATGTAAGCGCCGGCGGTATCCCAAATTGAAAGCGCGACTTCGTCGCCAGCTTCCGCGGCAGTCGCAATGACATGCGCGGTAATTTTGTTGAGGTCGTAATTCACTAGCTCGCCAATTTTCGTCGCTTGCCCCTGTACCACCGCTTTTAAGCCCATGGCCGCGATGGCCGGACCGGACGCGAAAGTTTCCACGCAGCCGTAGTTGCCGCAACCGCACTTGGGGCCGTGAAAATCCACAGTTATGTGCCCGAGCTCTCCGGCAGTGCCGCCCTGATTCAGGACTAGCTGGTTATTAATCACCACGCCACCGCCGATGCCGGTTCCAATCGCAAGGCAGAGCATGCAATCCACACCCTTGCCGGCGCCATATGCCCATTCTCCATAGGTGATTGCGCGAACATCGTTCATGAGGTATACCGGCACCTTGAGGTGACTTTCCAGCAGGGCTTTTAACGGGACGTCAATCCAGTGTCCAGGGAAATTTGGGATGAAGCTGGTGAGCCCCTTCTCAATATCCAGTCTGCCCGGGGCGGATAAGCCCACACCACCAATCTGGGACCACTCAAAACCCGCTTCGGCAACCATTTCCGTGATCAGATTCGCAATGCGGCTGATGACCGCCTCGTGGCCGAGGTATGAGAGTGTTTTGGTGTCCTTGGAGGCAATTACCTGACCGGTGCTCATATCCACCAGCCCGGCTTTGATGTTCGTGCCGCCTAAATCGCAGCCTACGTAGTACTGGGTATGCATGCTTTCTCTCCTGCTTGCGTTATTTCAGAAAGAATTATACACGCCGCGGGCGGAATTCGGACGAGCGGAATCTGCTTTCTTGTGTAGGCAGCCGCAGAATGAGGAAAATTGCGGCGATATCTATCAGTCAAGAGAAGCAAGCCTCAAGGAGGAAATTCGTCCTTGGGGAGAGGCGCAGGGAAGTCGGGTTAATTCGCAATGCTATTC
>JAAZPN010000133.1 GCA_012797215.1 Chloroflexota bacterium
CCAGCCGGTCACATCCCAGCCGGATTCAGCGGATTTTAATGCCAGGTTCAGCCCAAGCAATCCGCTCGCGCCGGTCACCAACAGTCTGTTCATGGCAGTTGGTCCTTCTCGAAGTCCTTTTCAATCGGGGCGATCATTTCGTTGATGCGGCTGAGGTCCAGCCAATCCGTGTTGTTATTGCTGGAATATTTAAATCCGTCTGGCAGGGGTTTGCCCTGCTTTTCCCAGGCGTGCCCAAACCACATCGCGGAAGCTGGTTGGACTACAAACATGTCCGGAAGTTCGATGGTGGTGCGGGCTTCATCTTCCGAAATCAGGGTTTCGTGCAGTTTTTCGCCAGGGCGGATGCCAATGATATCCACCTGGGCTTCCGGAGCGACAGCCTTGGCGAGGTCCATCATGCTCATGCTTGGAATTTTGGGAACGAACACCTCACCGCCCTGCATCTGTTCGATGCAGCGGATGACAAAGCGCACACCCTGCTCGAGGGAAATCCAGAAGCGGGTCATGCGTTCATCGGTGATGGTCAGGTGTCCGCTTGGGCGCTGCTGGAGAAAGAGCGGGACAACGCTGCCGCGCGAACCGACCACATTGCCATAACGGGTGCAGGCGATGCGCGTGTTGCGCCCGCCGGCATAGGCATTGCTCTGTACCAGCAGTTTTTCAGCCGCCAGCTTGGTGGCTCCGTAAAGGTTAATTGGGTTAACGGCCTTATCCGTGCTCAGCGCGAGCACTTTTTCCACGCCGTTTTCAATCGCGGCATCCGCCACATTGCTGGAGCCAAGGATGTTGGTCTTAATGGCCTCCATCGGGTTGTATTCGCAGGCCGGCACCTGTTTGAGGGCAGCCGCGTGCACCACGATGTTCACGCCGTAGAACGCGCGTGAGAGGCGTTCGCGGTCGCGCACATCCCCAATGAAATAGCGGATGCTTGGATGGTTGTAACCGCTGGTGCGCATCTCGTGCTGCTTCAATTCATCGCGGCTGAAGACGATAATCTTGGCCGGGTGGTATTCTTCCACCAGTATCTTTATCAGTTTTTTGCCAAAGGAACCGGTGCCGCCGGTAACCAATACGACTTTATTGTTCCATTCCATACGAACTCCTTAGTTTGCGGGTACGTTAATTTTCAGGTTTCTCAATGACAATCAATGGGTACTGCCCATTCTCGCCAAAATAGCGGGGGAACCATTCCTCCAGCCGATATAAAACTTTTAGCCAAAACTTGCCGCCCCACTCCGGTTGAATCACCGTGCGCAAAAAGTTCACGCTCACGCTGCGCCAGGTGAGAATCCGCGCAGGCAGGCGGCTGCCAACCGCGGCTTTAAACCAGGCTGCGCTGTTTTTTACCACGTAGGTGCCGGCAGGTTTGTTTTCCAACGGGCTTGCTTTCGCGCCGTCATCCTGTTTTTTGCTTGGGGCGCGGCGCAGTTTTTCCGCCAAACGAACCAGCCTGGTCCAGGTTTTCTTGAGCTTATGCTCCGACCAGCCATCCACAGTGACCATAGAGCCGCCGGGGGTCAGGCGTTCGTACAAGCCCAGGTAGCAGCCGGGTTTTTCATCGGCAGGCAGGTGGTGGATGGTATGCAGAGAGACAATGCCGTCGAAAGCCTCAGGTTTGAAAGGCAAATGGGCAATATCTGCCACCACGCACCAGGCGTGGCTGCCAAGCCTGGCTTTTGCCTGCTTCAACGCCACAAATGATAAATCCAGGCAAACCCGGCGTTCATAACCCGCGGAATACTGCCGGTACGCGTCGTACTGCACTGGGCCAGAGCCCGCGTCCAGCAGGTAGCGCCCGCTTTTGGGCAAGTGCCTTGCCACGCGCGCGTGCGCCCTGGCGATGTACTCAGCAGACACTGGCCGCAGGTCTTCGTATTGGGCATTCTGGAAATTGCCATCTTCCTCTACTTGCCAACCTACTTCGTTATAGAAGCGGCCAATTTCCTGTTTAATATCCCGATCGCTCATGCGCTCTCCTCTGCTTGTTGGGGCAGTTCGTTCAGCC
>JAAZPN010000134.1 GCA_012797215.1 Chloroflexota bacterium
AATTTTTTTGGTTGAAAACAGGGCTGAACGCGGCCGCTCCTATTGGGCTCTTGCCGCCCTACTACCTCTGCTAATTCTCCTTGTTTGGTTTGTGAACAAGTACTCCAGCAAGCATGAGACCATGCGGTTCAAGATACCCCGTTGGTTAGCTTACGCCCTGAGCGGCCTTCTGCAGTTCGGGCTTTTGATGGTCCTGGTTACGAGTAGCTTTCAGCTGGTCGATTCGACGATTGGCCGGCTTCTTCTGGCAGTTTTGGCTGCTGGCGTATCAGCGCTTTTATTTTTTGCTGCCAATTCGCCTAATTCTCCACAGCGCAACTTTTTAACTGCTTTGCTGATTTTTGGAGCGCTATACCGCGTGACAGCTTTTCTCCCGGAACTGCAGCCAGGTCCATTCGCTTTGGGATGGTCGGAAGGCAGCCGTTTTTATAATGCTTCGCTTTTTCTTTCAGAACGAATTTATGGGCAGAAATTACCCTTGCCAGTTCTGCATCCCTCGCGCTACTTGCTGCAGGCTTTTCCATTCCTGCTCGGGCTCAAGGACATCCTTGTGCACCGCCTTTGGCAGGTGCTGCTGTGGTTAGGCATGAGCGCCTGGGGCGCCTGGCTTTTTGCCAGCCGCCTGGGAAAGAACCACGATTTCCCAGTCGGATTGTTGACTGTTTGGATTGCCCTGTTCTTCTTTCAGGGAGCGGTTTATTACCATCTGATGGTTTGCGTGATTCTTGTGCTGATTGGCTACCGAAAGGACGCAACCTGGCGCACCCTTGCGTTTGTTATCCTGGCATCACTGTGGGCAGGCATCAGCCGGGTTAACTGGATGCCTCTGCCTGGGCTTCTGGCTGGCGCGCTTTACTTGCTTGACTATCCATTTGAAGGCGAAAAATGGCATAAATACCTGACTCCAGTTTTCCTGTGGGCGGCGGTTGGTTTTGGTTCAGCCTGGTTTGCGCAGCAAGTCTATATCCGAATATCCGGAGAAAACCCTGCGCTCTTTAACTCAGCTTTCAGTTCCGCCTTGTTATGGTCCCGCTTAATGCCAAATGCCACCTTCAAGCTTGGCATCTTGCCAGCGATTCTGCTGGTCTGCATGCCTGGGTTGGGCATGCTGGCACAGCGCGTCCGTGTAAAACAGAGATACTCCCTGCATTGGCTGCGTTGGCTTGGATTAATCGGAATCCTTGGCGTTTTCTTTTTGGGTGGGGTTTTGGTGAGCCTGAAGATTGGCGGCGGGGGAGATCTGCACAATCTGGACGGCTTTCTGGTGTTTTGGATGCTCATCGTTGGCAGTTTGCTGACAGGCGCATATACGCCAGAAGAAAAGCAGACAATGGTCAAGCCCACGGATGCGACAGCTGCTTTGTGGCTTATTCTTGCCGCCGTGGTGCCGCTTTACTTTGCACTTTCTCACGCTGCAGCCCTGAATTTTCCATCTGCTTCAACGCAACGCGCGGAACTTTTGCGCATGCAAAGCGCTTTGAATCTCATTGACGCTCAAGCAGATGAGGTGCTGTTCATTTCCGAACGCCAACTGCTCAGTTTTAAGATGCTGGAAGGCGTGCAGGTGGTACCTGAGTATGAAAAAGTATTCTTGATGGAAATGGCGATGGGCAACAATCAGCCTTACCTGCAAGCTTTTTATGCTGATTTGGCGAAGCACCGCTTCAAGGCAATTATCACCGATACGATTTCAACGCGCATTCAAGGGGAAGATAAATCTTTTGGGGTTGAGAATAATGCATGGGTAATAAAAGTATTGCAGCCGATGCTGCAGGAATACGAACCCGTCCTCCGCTGGAATCAGGATGGCACGCATTTGCTTATCCCGCTTGGGCAGCAGACGCTAAAAGATGAATTGCTTAAGCTCCAACCTTAGTTAATTGTTTAAATGCTATTCGGTTTGGGGGTTAAGAATTTCCCGCACATCATAGGTGCGTTTGTCCTGCGATTCGTAGTAGGTGCGCATCAGCAGCTCGGCAATCAATCCCAAAAGAATTGACATGAATCCAAGGATAAACGACATGACGCTGATCTGAAACCAGGGAGAACCCAGCACTGGCGTGCCAACGGCCACGCGTCGGATTGCCAGCGATAAAAGCACGACAAAACTGCCTGCCATCAAGCTGAGCCCAACCCCACCAAATAAATAAATGGGTTTTTTGGCATAACTCAGCAAGAATTTTATGGTTATCAGGTCCAGGACGACCT
>JAAZPN010000135.1 GCA_012797215.1 Chloroflexota bacterium
CAAGACCCTACAAAAAGATTGAGCCCACCACCTCTCTAAGGTACAATAACCAACTAGACATGTGATATTGGAGTTATTGTGGCTGTTCGCGAGATAGTTAAATTCCCTACACCCTCACTTAGGCTAAAGGCAAAACCAGTCCAGGTGTTTGACAAAGACTTTCAGACGCTGGTTGATGACATGATTGAAACCATGCGGGAAGCGCCAGGTGTTGGTCTTGCCGCGCCGCAGATTGGGGAAGCGCTGCGGGTTGTGGTGGTTGAGTACACTGATGATGAACGGGAAGATGCCAAACCAAAGAAATACGTCCTGGTGAATCCTGAGTATCTGCATAAATCCGTTGAAACCGTCAGCGATGTGGAAGCATGTCTTTCGGTGCCTGGTTTAGCGGGGGAAGTTGAACGACACGAGGCTGTCATCATCCAGGCAAAAAACCGCTTTGGGAAACCAATCAAAGTGAAGGCTAACGGTTGGCTGGCGCGCATTTTTCAACATGAAATCGATCACATTGACGGCGTTCTTTATATTGACCGCGCTACCCACGTGTTCCAGCCTACCGCCGAAGAGATGGAACAGATAAAGGACTGATGCATCTTACCAGGCTCGCGCTGACGAATTTCAGGATATTTTCAAGGCTGGACCTGCAGTTTCCAAAGAAGATTATTCTCCTTGCAGGTTCAAATGCCCAGGGCAAAACCACCATCCTCGAGGCAGTCGCTTACCTGGCCAATTTTTCCTCATTCTTTGCCGCTACTGACAGGCAGCTGCTCAATTTCAACCTCCAGCCTGAGCCTGTGCTGGTGGGTCGTATCGTGGGGGAGTACCAGCGCGGTTTAAAATCTCACACCCTCGAAGTTCGCTTTATTCAGGAATACAACGGCAATCCAAACGCTCCGCGTTTCCGTAAAGAAATTCTGCTTGATGGCATTCGCAAGCGCATGGGCGAGGTGTATGGGCAATTCAATGCGGTCAGTTTTTTGCCGCAAATGGCGCGCATCATCGAAGGTTCGCCTTCCGACCGTAGGCAGTACCTTGATGACGCGCTTTCACAAGCGCTGCCAGGCTACGCCCGACACAACGCCGATTACACCAAGGCCTTAAACCAACGCAACGCGTTATTAAAGATACTTTCCGAGCGCGGCGGAGATGCCCGCCAGCTGGAAGTCTGGGATGAAATGCTGGCTCGACATGGCGCGGAAATGATGCGGGCGCGCATCCAGGTTTTAAAAGAGCTGGAAGACCAAGCCGCTCCGATTCACCAGCAGCTAACCCGCGGAACAGAAATTTTCCGACTGCAGTACAAGCCTTCTTATGAGCCTTTACCCGCTCCAAAAGGGCAGCTTTCCTTGCCGGTGCAGACAGCTGTGGACCGTTCCCAGCTTTCCATGGAGGAAATTGAGGCTGGTTTCCGCAAAGCTCTGCATGGAGCGTATCGTGAAGACATCAGCCGGGGAATGACGACGCTTGGACCCCACCGTGATGAATTCCGCTTTATTGGCAACGGGATTGACTTGGGGGATTATGGCTCCCGAGGGCAGGGGAGGACGGCGCTCCTTTCCCTCAAGCTGGCGGAGGTGCAGTGGATGCGAATGCGAACGGGTGAGTGGCCGGTGCTCTTGCTGGATGAGATCATGGCAGAGTTGGACCCGGAACGTCGGTCAAGCTTATTGGCTGTCCTTAGCCAGGTGGAGCAGGCGCTGCTTACTTCAACCGATCCGGATATGTTTCCGATTGAGTTTACACAGAATCATGAAATTTGGCGGGTACGGGATGGATTAGTTTCCCGGAACTGACATAGCCTAAACGCGAGGTAACAATGAATCCCAGGTCAGAGGCAGCAGCAAACTCCAGAAATTGGATTGCCAGAGCGCTGATTGCCGTGGTTCTGGGCTTGAACTTGCAGGCCGCAATCTCATATCTGCTTAATCCACAGGCATACAGTGCGTTTTTTGAACTAAATGGGGTTCCAGGGTCAGCCGCGGTGGCAGGCGTGGGAATTTTATACCTGATGTGGCAGGTGCCATACGTATTTGCCCTGTCTAATCCCATGCTACGAAAAACCTCACTGATCGAAGCGACCATCATGCAGACCATTGGGCTGATAGGAGAAACCTGGCTGTTAGGAAGAATTAATGACAGCTATTTGGTCTTAAGGTCAAGCATAATACGGTATATCATTTTCGACGCGGCTGGCCTGGCGCTCTTGGCTGCCGCCTACTGCGCGGCAAACTGCCGGCTGTCACATTCCAGGAAAGGTGATGAAAATGTTTAAAGATTTGGTGTTAAGAAACCGAAGTTACCGGCGTTTTGATGAGACAGAACGCATTTCGCGCGAAACGCTTGTGGAGCTGGTCGATCTGGCTCGGCACGCGCCTTGTTCGGCTAATCTGCAAGGGCTTAAGTTCGGTTTGATTTGCGATAAAAAACAGACCGACCAGGTATTTCCGCTGCTTAAGTTCGCGGGTTACCTCAAAGATTGGGACGGTCCCGCGGAAGGGGAAAGACCAGCAGCGTACATCGTGGTGCTTGGGGATGAACGCATCAAACGTCAATATGATCTCGATACCGGCATCGCCGCGCAAACGATGATGTTGGGCGCAGTGGAAAAGGGCTTTGGCGGCTGCATGATGAGCTCGGTGAAGCGGGAAGAACTGGCTGCGCTGTTGGAATTGCCGCCTTACCTCGAAATTGTATTAGTACTGGCGCTGGGCAAGCCTGCTGAAAGGGTAATGATAGAGGATGTCGGAAGTAACGGTGATATCAAGTATTACCGTGATGCCCAGGACGTACACCATGTACCCAAACGCTCCCTGGAGGAATTGATCTACGAGTGATTAACAGGCTTGACTTTAAAACCGGTATGTTGCGGCTGGTTTGAGCCGCGCTTCCACCCAGATGAATTACAAAAACGCGGGCGCATATTCAGCCCGCGTTTACTATCTTCTTTCTATTTCCTAGGGTTCAGAACTGGGCGGTGTTGGGGTAGTCGTTCCGCTTGGGCTGGGTGTTGGAGTAGTCGTTCCGCTTGGGCTGGGTGTTGGTGTCGGTGTCGGCGTCTGGGTAGGGGTTTGCGTAGGCGTCAACGTCTGGGTAGGTGTCACGGTTGGCGTTGGCGTGGCGCTTGCTGTTGGGGTAAGCGACTTTGTGGCAGTTGGTTGTGGGATGCGGATGCTGAAGTTGAGCTCAGGACCAAAAAGGATGCCTTTGTCCGTCTGCAGCCGCCAAACCCCTGAATAATCACCCTGGTAACGCGGCGCAATCAAGTCAACCGAAATATTGAATACCCCTCCAGGAGCCAGGTCGCTAATTCTTGCTGGGGATTTGCCCCCAAGAAGGTTGCCGTTAATAAAAACGAGCTGGTACGCGTTCCAGGAGCAGGAACCAGTGTTCTGCACCCGCCATGTTTTCGTAAAGGATTGCCCGGGCTCCAGAACCGTACCCGGGGGAATGCTGACATCTTGCAAGAGCGCGGCTTGCGGAGCGCATTGGGTCGGGCTGAGCTGCGGCACGGGTGTGTGCGTGAATCCTTGGGTTGGCGTAGAGGGCTGGGCAGTAGGGCTGGGTGAGCCAACCAGTACCGCCGCTTCCGCCACAGCTATGCGGCGTTCTCTCTCGTTAACGGCGATCACGCTGATGAGGACGGGGCCTTCCACCGTCGGAATCCAGGGTTGCTTGACAATTGCTGAGTACATCGTGTCCGCGGTGGCGCTGTCCACGCGCACCAATTCGCCATTTACATACAGCTCCAGCCGGGACCAACCGCGCTTTGCGACAACCTGGGAGATGATTTGCGTCTCCTGCTGCACAGGCAGAAAAGCGCCGGAGGAGGGCATTACGATAATCACGAAGTTGTCTGGCTGGGAGGAACAGGCGCCAAGCAGGAGGGCACATGCAAGAGTAATCAGTAAGAGGGTGGGAAGGCGATTTTTTGTTTTCACTGTGTTTCGAACAATAATAATCCCTTGGTGAAGCAGGCGAAGCACTCAGGTCAGCCTGTAAGCCGTATTCTGTCGGGGATGTGCATCTATCTCGACGTCCTGTCACCAGGACGCTCATGCGGTCTACCCGGGGATCAACAGCACCGAGTCAGCGCTGGCATCCGAAAATGCTTTTCCCCTGTTTGACCTTGCACCGGAAGGGGGTTGCCTGGCCATGGGCATTGCTGCCCGCGCCGGTGGTCTCTTACACCGCCTTTTCACCCTCACACGCTCGCGCATGCGGTATGTTTCTGTGGCCCGATCCAGAAGCTCGCGCCTCTCCAGGTGTTACCTGGCTTCCCGCTCTATGGTGTACGGACTTTCCTCACTGCCAAAAAAGCAGCGCGCACACCCGACTGACCTGAGCAAGTTCATCATATCCAAAAGGAGAGTAAAAGTCAATCGGAGTCCGTGCCCACGCGGAAAAACAACAAATGGGAAACTCGCGCTGCGCTGAAGGCAAAACCGGTGAAAATCGTGCAAAGAATTGTTGTGTTTTGGGGTAAAATACTGCCGACGGTAATCTTTTCTGTAAAAAAAACCATTATCAGCCAGTTTTAACTGGACAATTTTAGGATTTGCTGTAAAATAAAGTTTCGTGAAATTGGAATTATAGTTCGGAGGAAGAAGTTGGCTAATATTAAGTCTCAAATCAAACGGAATAAACAGAACCAGGCACAGCGACAGCGCAACCGCGTTTACCGCGGCGCCGCCCGCACCTTTGTCCGCAAAGCTCAGGCCGCGATTAAAACCGGCGTGGAAGATAAAGCGCAGGCAGAAGTCAAAAACGCTATCAAGGCTCTGGACAAAGCGGTCACCATGGGTGTCATTCATAAGAACAACGCCGCCCGCCGCAAATCCCGCCTGGTCAAGAAACTCAATTCCCTGCAGTAGACGCTCTGACGGCTCGTTCATACGGGAGCCTTCC
>JAAZPN010000136.1 GCA_012797215.1 Chloroflexota bacterium
GGCGATCTGCCCGTGAATTTCGTCATCGCGAGCGCAGCGTGGCGATCTCCCTCTTTTTTCGTCATCGCGAGCGTGCGAAGCGATCTCCCTCTTTTTTCGTCATCGCGAGCGCAGCGCGGCGATCTGCCCGTGAATTTCGTCATCGCGAGCACGGCACGGCGATCTGCCCGTGAATTTCGTCATCGCGAGCGCAGCGTGGCGATCTCCCTCTTTTTTCGTCATCGCGAGCGTGCGAAGCGATCTCCCTCTTTTTCCGTCATCGCGAGGAACGCAGCCCGCGCCCACGCTCAGCCCAGCTTTGCGTTCCCTTTGTAAGCCCTAAGCCGCCCAACCAGACTGCTCCCGGATGATATACTTAGGCGCAAAGGAAAACCTATGAACCCCACCGCAAAAAAGATCCTCATTATCGTTCTCATCGTCCTGCTGGTATTGTGCCTGTGCGCCGCCGCGCTTGCGCTGCTGGGTGGTTTCGTCTTCTTTAGGGATAAGCTGACTCCGGCCATCTCAGAGCAACTGACAACTGAGCAGCCCGTTATCACTGCCACTGCCGTCCCCCAGGCCAACCCAGAAGCGGTCGAGGATAAAATCAGCGCGTCCATGGATGAGGTAGAGCGCCAGGTATCGCAAATCCGCGGCCTCAAACTGGATAATGCCATCCCTCGCAAACTGCTGACCGAAGAGGAACTCCAGGCGACGGTCGAAAACGACTTTTTTAAAGACTACAGCGCGGAAGACGCTGCCTCAGACGCGCGCGTTCTCTCACTGCTGGGGCTCCTCCCGCGCGATTTTGACCTGCTCAGCTTCTATCGGGAGCTTTACAGCGAACAAATCGCCGGCTATTACGACGACGAAATCAAAGCCATGTTTGTCGTTAAGAACAGCGGCTTTACCGGCGTCGAACGCGACACCTACGCGCACGAATTCACCCACGCGCTGCAGGATGCCGCTTTTGATTTCAATGGCGCGATGAATTACACCGATGAAGCCTGCCAGGAGGATTCCGAGCGCTGCGCCGCCCTGCAGTCCCTCATTGAGGGGGACGCCACCCTTACCGAAAGCCTCTGGCTGCAAACTTACGCCACCCGGGAGGACATCCGCGACCTGCAAGCCTTCTACAGCGATTACGAAAGCCCGGTCTACGATTCCGCGCCGGCCTATATGCGCGAAGACTTCCTCTTTGCTTATCAGCAAGGCCTGACTTTTGTTCAAGCCCTGTATGACCAGGGCGGTTTCGCGGCCGTCAACAAAGCCTACACCAGCGCGCAGCCTGTGTCTACCGAACAAATTCTCCATCCAACCCGCTATCCAGCGGACACTCCCACACCGGTAGAACTGCCGGACCTGAGCGCTGCGCTCGGCTCGAGCTGGGAAGAAACAGACCGCAATGTGATGGGCGAATGGTACACCTGGCTAATCCTGGCTCGCGGGGATGACGCGGAAACCCGCCTGGTGGATGCCAAAGCCTCCGCCGCTGCCGAAGGCTGGGGCGGGGACACCTACGTTGTGCTCGAAAACAGCGCCACCGACGAATCAGCGCTGTTGGTGCGCTACACCTGGGATGGCTCCTCCGATGCTGCTGAAGCCCAGCTTGCTTTTGAAAGTTACCTGGGTTTGCGCCTGGGCAGCCCTGACCTGTTCGGGATTTATGACAATCACGGCACCTACTCCGCGCTGCGTCAAGATTCGCAATTCGGCTTCACCTGGCTGATCACGGACAGCCGCGCCGCGCTTGAAATGCTGCTTGGTGAGCTCTACTGACCACAAACCGCAAATGACTACTTCGCGCCGCGCCGCCCTGCCATTAGACCCTTCCAAGGTGAAAGCCCTGCTCTTTGACGTGGACGGCACGCTGGCCGACAGCGATAACGCCATGACCGAGCGGGTTGCCAGGCTCCTAAGACCGCTGCGCTTTTTGATAAACGAACAAAAAGCCGCCTTGCTCTCCCGCAAGCTGGTGATGATGGCCGAAAGCCCGGGCAATGCAGCCCTCGAGATTGCTGACCGCCTGGGGGTTGACTCTCTGATTGCGCGCTTTCTGGAGCGGCGTGCCGAGCGGCAGAGCCGGCAGCATGTGCTGTCAGTCATCCCCGGCATACCCGAAATGTTGGCAGCCCTTTACGAACGCTACCCCATGGCAGTGGTTTCCGCGCGCAATAACCTCACCACGCTCAGGTTCTTGCACGAACATAATCTGGCGCGCTTCTTCCGGCTGGTCGTCACCTCGCAGACCTGCGCGCGCACCAAACCCTTCCCTGACCCACTGCTTTACGCCGCCAAAACCCTGAACGTTCCAATTGAAAACTGCCTGATGATTGGGGATACCACCCCGGATGTGCGCGCGGCGCTCGCCGCCGGCGCGCAGTCCCTTTCAGTCTTGTGCGGGTTCGGCACCGAAAAAGAACTGCTGCGGGCAGGCTCGCATCATATTCTCCCCAGCACAGCCCACCTGACCGATTTTTTAAGCTAAACTCTTCCCACCCAGGACGCCGCGCGGTTTATCGAGTCTCCTCTGCGGGGCTGGCAGCTGCTTTCACTTTCCCCCCTGGCTCTTGCTCATCCAGGGTGTACACATCCCGCTTCAAGAATCCGTAAATACCCATTGCCGCGCAGAAAACCCCCGCAATCAGGTACCATGCGCGGATCCCCAGCCGCTCCGCCACAGGCGCCGCTAAAAGCATCCCGATGGGCGAAGCTGCCGATGACAGGCTGCCGATGACCGTAAAGATGCGGCCTTGCATATCGGGGGGAATCTTGGTCTGCATAATCGCGCCCAAAGCCCCATTTGCCAATGCGTTCATCAAGCCAACCAACGCCATCATTCCCACGGCCAGCAGATAGGTCTCGCGGTTGGTCAGCCCCAAAACGCTAATCCCCACGCCCATCCCAACCAGCCCGGTTAGCGTGGTAGCGGTCTTGCGTTTAAAACCGCCCCAAACGCCCAAAAGCAACCCGCCAGCTACAATTCCCAGCCCCAACGCGGATTCCAGCCAGGCTACTTCCGCCGCGCCTTTACCGTAGACCTTGGTGACCATCAGGGGCAGCAGCGAAAAAGCTGGGGAAGCAAGCATGTTGATGAGCGACGCCATCACCATTACCTTGAACAAACCAGACCATCCCACCGCGTACTTTAATCCGAATCGCACGTCCTGCAGCATTCTTTTGGGGGTGATTGCCTCGGCGTGCTGCGCGCTCGCGGGCTGGGGAACGTGCACAAACAGCGCCAGTAAAAGGATCGCAACTGCGGCTGTAACCAAATCAATCGCGAGCACAGCTTGCATAGCCAAGACGGAAATCAGCAGCGCGCCCAGCGGCGGGCTGACGATATCTATCACGCCGTACATGGCCTGATTTATCCCGCCCAACCGCGCGAAATGCTCCCGGGGAACCATAAGGCTGGTGGAAGCCTGCATGGCGGGATACTGAAAAGAGCCGCATAGAGACCTTACGAACAACACGACATAAATATGCCAGATTTGCGTAATACCCAGGTGAAATAAAACCACCAGCGCGAAGGTCGCCAGCGCCACGGCGGTATCCGAAATGATCATGATTGCCTTGCGGTTCAGCCGGTCCACCAGCGCGCCAGCAAAGGGACCCAAAAGGACGCGCGGCAGCAGCGCCACAAAGGTAGCCATCGCCAGCACGGTCGCGGAACCGGTTTTTTCGGTCATGTACCAGACCAAAGCAAACTGCACCAAGCCGCTCCCCAAAAGCGATACCGCCTGGCCAATCCACATCGGCAGATAATTGCGCAGCCAGCGCGGGGAGATGTTTTCGGGGACTTGGCTTTCCACTTGTTCAGTCATCATACCTTCCAGACAAATCAGGATGCAGGCTGTATTATAGAGCCTTATTGGTTCTTGTGAAGGAATCAGGACGCTCCGTCCGGACATAGTGGAGTAACTGATTAATCAGGGTAAAATAAAGAAAATCGCGCTTCCTGAGGTGCCAGATGAGCCTGAGAAAACAACTCAATGAATACAAGCAAAAATATCCCTACCCGCGCCGCCGCTTTATCCGCCGGGCTTTGCGTGGGGCTATCAGGATGGCAGCCTCCGTTATCACGGATTACCGCGTTGAAGGTCAGGAGAACCTGCCCAAACAAGGACCGCTGTTGATTGTGGGGAACCACTTTCACTTCCTGGATACCATCGGCCCTATTCATTGCACGGATTATTTCTTGGAGTTCATCAACGATTCAGTCATGCCCAACGCCCCCGCCACGATGAAGTTTCTCCCGAGCCTGTGGGGAACGCTCAAAATTCTGCAGGGCACAGCCAATCTGGAAGCCATGCGGGCTTCTGAAGCAGTGCTCGCGCAGGGGGGCATTCTCGCGATATTCCCGGAAGGGCATGTGCACCGGCTTCCGCTCGGTAAACCCCTCCCAGGAGCCTCTTTCCTGGCGCTGCGTTCAGGGGTGCCCATCCTCCCCATCGCCACCTACAGCGAGGATGAATGGAATTTGTTCGGCGCTCTCACGCGCAAAAAGCGCCGCGCGCGGATCGTCACCCGCATCGGCAAGCCCTTTGGCCCACTCGCGATTGGGGACCTGCAAAAAATCCCCGGCCGGGAAGAAGTGAAAGCTGCCGGCTGGGAAATCATGAGTCACATAGCCGATTTGCTCCCCAGGCATGCCCGCGGAATCTATGACTCGCAGCAGGCCGAGCCAGACCCAGTCAGCAATTAACACGAATCCAACAGTCAGCGGGTAATCTATAAACAATTATTCATTGGGAGAGCTTGGCAGATAGGGTATGGAATATAAAGATTATTACAAAACACTTGGCTTGGATAAAACCGCCAAAGAAGCGGATATCAAGTCCGCCTACCGCCGCCTGGCGCGCAAATACCACCCGGATGTGAACCCGGGGAAGCCCGAGGCGGAGGAAAAGTTTAAAGAAATCAACGAAGCTTACCAGGTACTTTCTGACCCTGAAAAACGTCAGAAATACGACCAATTCGGTTCGCAGTGGCAGCAGTACCGCTCCTCTGGCGGCAGCCCGGAAGATTTCAACTGGGGTCCCTGGCGTTCGCAGCCCGCGGGCGGCAGCGGTTACCGCACGATGACACAGGAAGAGCTCAACGAGATGCTTGGGGGCATGGGCGGTTTCTCAGATTTCTTTGAAACGCTTTTCGGCGGTTTTGGTATGGGCGGTTTTACTCCCCAAGCCTCACGGCAGTCAGGGTCTCGCAGCGCGCGCCGCAGCCCGGCCAACCCCTCCCGCGATGTTGTGCACGAGGTCGAAATAACGCTGGAAGAAGCCTACAGCGGCACTAAACGCTTGCTTCAATTGGATGGCGGCAAGCGCATCGAGGCCAGCATTCCCCCGGGCGTGGATACCGGTTCGCGCGTCCGTCTCAGCGGTCAGGCAGCCGGCGCAGATTTGTATTTGCGCATTGTGGTTCTCCCTCACGCGCTTTTTACCCGCAAAGGCAATGACCTCTACGCGCGCGTGCCTGTGGATTTTTACACCGCGGTTTTGGGCGGTGAGGTCGGCGTGCCCACGCTCACCAACGCGGTCCGCCTGACTATTCCCGAGAATACCGATAGCGGCAAGGTTTTTCGTCTGAAAGAATTGGGGATGCCCAGCCTGAAGAATCCCAAAACGCGCGGAAATCTCTACGCCACGGTAGAAATCCACCTGCCGCAGCACCTGACTCCCGCGGAAAAGGACAAAGTTCGCGAACTCAAAAACATGCGCCGCGCTCAGTAATCCTGGCGCACATCCATGACCCCAGCCAGCCATGCGGGTATAATAGGCTGACGTAAAAAAGGACAATAATGCCCTCAAAACCCATTCAAACCATCACCATCTTTTCCGGTTCCGCGGACCATCTCCGGGCAGCTTATGTGCAAGGCGCTTGGGAACTGGGCGCAGTGCTGGCCGAACGCGGCCTTACGCTGGTTTTCGGCGGCGGAAAAACCGGCTTGATGGGCGCGGTCGCGGATGGCGCATTGGCAAAGGGCGGGCAGGTGGTCGGGGTAATCAACGAGAGTTTAAACACGCCCACGCTGGCGCACGCCGGCCTCAGCCGCATGGAAGTTCTCCCGGACCTGCACACCCGCAAAGCCCGCATGTCCGCTCTGGCGGATGCTTATATCGCGCTCCCTGGCGGCTTGGGAACTTTTGACGAGCTTTTTGAGGCGCTCACCTGGGCGCAGATCGGCCTGCACCATAAACCAATCGGCTTGCTGAATATCGAGCGCTATTTTGACCCTCTGCTCGCCTTGGTAGACCACGCCATCGCGGAGCGCTTCATCTACCCCGAACATCGTCAGCTTTTGATTTGTGAAGAAGACCCCCATATTCTTCTCGAAAAAATGCAGGCTTACCACCCCCCCGAAAACCTGAGCCGCTGGGTAGAACGCCCGTGAAAATTTCTACGCTTTTCATTGACCTCGACGATACTGTCTACCCGGCTACCACGCAGGTTTGGCAGCTGGTCATGAAGCGCATGTACATCTACATGCGTGATTTTCTGGGCATTCCGGAAGAAGAGGTGCCGGCCATGCGCGACCGGCTTTTTAACCGCTACGGCACCACGCTGCGCGGTCTGCAAATAGAACGCGGCATTGACGCCAAAGCCTACCTGGATTATGTGCATGATGTGGACCTTTCCGCAATTCTTAGCCCGGACCCGGCACTGCAATCCGCGCTTGCCAGCATCCATCTGCCAAAAATTATCTTTACCAACGCCTGTGAATCCCACGCGCGTAACGTGCTCGGGCTGATGCAGCTGGAAGATTGTTTCGATAGCATCATCGACGTCGTGGCCGTGCAGCCATATTGCAAACCCGAGCTGGAAGCCTATCAAATCGCGTTGGAACTGGCCGGCAGCCCAGACCCCGCCGCTGTGATGATGGTGGATGACCGCTTTGAAAACCTGGTTACTGCCGCGAGCTTGGGCATGCGCGCCGTTCTTGTGTCTGAGGCCCCCCAGAATGGTTTCCAAACTATCGCCCGCCTCGCGCAGCTGCCCAACCTTTTAGGGGCATAAGCTCTGAAAACCCCATCTGCGCAGCTTGGAAATCAATAAGTTTCCTCATAAAACCATAGATTTTATATGCATCGTTAATTCGTTTGTGTTATTGTTATGGTTCATACTGACAAATTGGAGCAAATATGCAGCAAGGCAAAGTTCTTAAGACTATCCTACTAACCCTTCTGGTTTTAGTATTAATTTCCGGCGCTTTTTTGGGCGGCGTACTCACGGGGAACGTGCTTCCGATGAAACTTTTATCCGCCAACCAGAGCACCGCGACGCCAGCCGCCGAACTCCCCACGCAGGAAGCCCAGGCCGAAGCAACTGCTGAAAGCACACAGTCCATCCAAGGCGCGACCCCTGAGGAACTCGAACAAACCTTCGCCCCATTCTGGGAAACCTGGTCGCTTCTGCATGAAAACTTTGTGGACCAGCCCCTGGATGACGTCGCCCTGATGCGCGGCGCAATCTCGGGCATGTTGGCAGCCACCGGCGACAAGCACACCACCTATATGAATCCAACGCAGTTCGAGCAGGCAAACGCCAGCATGGAAGGCGAATATGAAGGCATCGGCGCCTGGGTGGATACAAGCGGCGATTACGTGCAGGTCATCTCGCCTATGAAAGGCTCCCCCGCGGAAGCTGCTGGGCTGCGCCCGAACGATATCGTCATCGCCGTGAATGGCGAAGACCAAACCGGCATTCCTGGCGACCTGGTGCTAAAGAAGATTCTTGGCCCAGCCGGGCAAGCGGTCACGCTCACCATCCGCCGCGGCGAAGAAACTCTGGATTTCACGATTGTGCGCGCAAAAATCACTGTTCCGGTCGTGGACTACCGCATGCTGGATAACAATATTGGCTACGTGGCGCTCTACTCTTTCAATGATCAGGCTACCAGCCAGCTGCGGACTGCGCTTAAGGAGCTCATGGCGCAGAAACCTGCCGGGCTTGTATTTGACCTGCGCGATAACGGCGGCGGGTACCTTTCCACGGCAATTGAAGTGGTCTCCGAGTTCATTCCAAGGGGCGTGGTGATGTACGAGGAATATGGCGACGGTACCCGTGATGCCTATTCCGCCCAGCGCGGTGGCAGAGCGACAGAAATCCCCCTGGTAGTGCTCGTGAACGAAGGCACCGCCTCCGCTTCCGAAATTACCGCCGGCGCGATTCAGGACCTTGGGCGCGGCAAATTGGTGGGTGTAAAGACCTATGGCAAGGGTTCCGTCCAGAACTGGATTCCGCTGAGCACCGAAAAGGGCGGCGTGCGCATCACCATCGCGCGCTGGTTGACCCCAAACGGCACTCAAATCAGCGAAGTTGGCCTGACGCCGGACCTGGTGGTTGAGATGAGCGACGAAGACTACGCTGAAGGCAGAGACCCCCAGTTGGATGCTGCCGTGAAGCTGCTGCTGCAGCCCTAATTGTTGACAATACTTTATAGAGGGCTGTTCTTACCAGCCCAAGAGGAGGAACAATGTTTAACTACATCATCTACATGCTGCCGGCCTTTATCCTAACCATGGTCGCGCAGATCTACGTCAAATCGGCTTATAGCAAGTGGAGCCAGGTGCGCAACTATCATAATCTGACCGGGATAGAAGCTGCCCAACAGCTTACCGCGCGCGTCGGCTTATCAGATATCCAGCTTAAACGCACGCAGGGCAATCTGACCGACCATTACGA
>JAAZPN010000015.1 GCA_012797215.1 Chloroflexota bacterium
ACCCTGACGGTCGGCAACGAGATGCAGGGCTACGTCTTCACCGACAAAGCCACCTTCCTGGCGCACGAAAATACGCTCAGTCTGCTGCTGGAAGAAACCGACGATATGAAGAATACCTATTCCATGATTGCCATCACCTCTCAGCGCTACGCGGATACCAATTACGCCGGCGCCCAGGCCTTCATCGAATGGATGACCTCTGAAAAAGCCGCCGACTTGATCGCGAAGTACGGTATCGAGGAATACGGCGAGCAGTTGTTCTTCATCCTGGCCGCAAAATAAGCTTTGATTAAGCGTTCTGAGGCGCGGTTCTCCCCCGTGCCGCGCCTCAGTACCTGCACTGCCTGCTTGCCTCTCGCGCCGTGCGAGGGCATCAGGCAATGGCGAAAACTATGGATGTCATCAGAGAAATTTTCGGACTATTATTTGGCCAAGACCCGGAGCTGCGCCAAATTATTGGCGTCACCCTGCGCATGTCCACGCTCAGCGCCCTAGTTTCCGCCCTGGTGGGCATTCCACTCGGCGTCATCCTCGGCAGCACGGAATTCAAAGCCAAGCGCTTTGTCAACCGAATCCTGCACACGCTGATGGGTCTTCCACCGGTCGTGGCAGGGCTGATTGTCTTCCTGTTCCTCTCCCGCAGCGGTCCCTTGGGCACGCTCAAACTGCTCTTCACCGTCACGGCAATGGTCATCGCCCAGATAGTTCTCATCACCCCTATCATGACGGGTTTGACCGCGAATATTGTCTCGGTCAAAGCCCCCTTGATTCACGAGACCGCCGCTGGCATTGGGCTGCGGCCTTTTCAACGCATGCTTTACATCATCTATGAATGCAGAGTTCAATTTGTCTCTACCCTTCTCACAGGCTTTGGCCGCGCGATCGCCGAAGTTGGGGCTGTGCAGATGGTGGGCGGCAACGTGCAATTCAAAACGCGGGTGATGACCACCGCGATCATGATGCAAACCAATATGGGACATTTTGAATTTGCCATTGCGCTGGGGATTGTTCTGCTGGTAATCGCGTTTCTGATTAACTCGCTGGTCAGCCGCATCCAGGAAAGCGCGGGGCTGGCGTGATAAGCGTTCGCGACGTTCTGGTGCAGGTTGGCGGGCGCGTCATTCTCGATATTCCTTTGCTCAAATTTGAGGAGGGCAGGCGCTACGGCCTGATTGGCGAAAACGGCAGCGGAAATACCACGCTTCTGCGCGTGCTGGCCGGCACGCTTCTGCCTACACAAGGCCAAGTAACCCGCCAAAACCCGAACAGCCTTGGCTACATGCCGCAGGCACCGTACGCGTTTAGTTTCTCGGTTTTGCGCAACGTTGAAATGGCGCTGGAAAACACCCCGGAGCGCCGGGATAACGCTGTTCGCGCGCTGGAAGCGGTAGGAATGCGGAACTTCCTTGCGGCGCGCGGAAACAAGCTCTCGGGCGGAGAAGCGCAGCGTATGGCGGTGGCGCGCATGATTGCCAAGCCGCGCAAACTGCTCTTACTTGACGAACCAACTTCCTCCACGGATATCCGCGGCACCGATGCCATCGAAAACACATTGCTGGAATACACACAAGAGACCCGCTGCACCCTTATTTTTTCCACCCATTCGCCCGCGCAGGTTCTGCGCCTGGCTGAAGAGGTCATCTTCCTTGACCAGGGTCGAATCCTGGAAAAAGGCTCCGCCCGCGACGTGCTCGGGAACCCCCAAACCGAAAGCGCGCGCCTGTTTCTGCAGCACTGGCGCATTTAATCCCCCTCATCCTTAGCATATTGTTGCTTTACCCCGCCCTCCGCCGGTTTATAATGGAACAGAGGCAGCTAATCAGCGGCGGTGTATAAACAGGAAAAAAGCATGAAAAAAGTGTTGGTCGCCCTCAGCGGCGGCGTAGATAGTTCAGTCGCGGCAGCGCTGCTCCTTGAGCAGGGCTGCGAGGTCGTCGGCGCGACGATGCGCCTATGGAGCGCCCCGGGTGCGGAACTGGAAAACCGCTGCTGCACGCCGGAAACGCGCTCGGTAGCTGCCAGGCTGGCGGAACAACTTTCCATTCCCTTTACTGTGCTGGATGAAACAGAAATTTTTCGAAAAATCGTGGTGCAGCAATTCCTGGACGGGTACACCCGCGGCGAAACGCCCAATCCCTGCGTCACCTGCAACCGCTTCCTCAAGTGGGGCGCGCTGTGGGACTACGCCCAATCCATCGGCGCGGATTACCTCGCCACAGGCCATTACGCGCGCGTTCTGGGGCGCCCCGGCAGAGTGTATGAGCTTTGGAAAGGCCGCGACCCCGGCAAAGACCAGACTTACTTTCTCAGCATGCTCACCCAGGAACATCTCGCCCACACGCTCTTTCCGTTAGGAGAGCTGCGCAAGACTGAGGTCCGCCAGATTGCCCGCGAACGCGGCCTGCCCGCGGCCGACCAACCTGAAAGCCAGGACCTGTGTTTTTTGGGGGGCCGGGATTACCGGGACTTTCTGGCGGAATACGTGCCGCAGGCAGTCCAGCCGGGACCAATTACCGACCGCGCTGGCAAGCTGCTCGGGCAGCACAACGGGCTTGCCTTTTATACGATTGGTCAGCGCAAGGGCTTGCCTGCCGCGGCGCAAGCGCTCTATGTCTGGAAAAAAGACATCGAAAACAACCGTCTGATTGTCTGCCCGGCTGAGGAACTGGGCGGTGAAACCCTGCGCGTGACAGGCATGAACTGGATTTCTGGCGCCGCGCCGACGAAGCCATTCCAGGCGGAAGTGAAAATCCGGTTTCGCGCGGCTCCCGCTCGGGGAATGGTCGCGCCCGAGCCGGAAGGCGGCGCGTCGGTGCGCTTTGAAAAACCGCTGCGGGATATCACCCCCGGGCAGCTGGCTGTCTTTTATCAAAGCGAACAGGTTTTGGGCGGCGGCTGGATTGTGTGAGCTGAGCAGCGCGGCACAGACCACCTCTTGAGCGCCCGGCAGCTGATAATGCTGGTGCCAAAGTGTTTATTTTCGCAAGTGAAGCGATCCCCCTGCAAGCAAACGGGGTGATTGCTTCAGTCGCTGGTGCTCCTTCGCAATGACGAGAATTGTCATCGCGAGCGTAGCGAAGCGATCCCCCTGGAAGAAATCAGGCAGATTGCCGCAGCCTTTGCCGCGCCTTCGCGATGAGCAAGGTTGTCTCCCCTTTTTATGCCCTCACGGGCACAGGCTTCACACTTTAGATCGATTGACGCGAAACGGAGATTCATCGCTTCGCTCAGAATGACTTGTTGTTTGTCATCGCGAGCAAAGCGAAGCGATCCCCCTGCA
>JAAZPN010000137.1 GCA_012797215.1 Chloroflexota bacterium
TGAATTTCAGCCTTGATGGCTTCGGTCAGTTTCGGCCAGACATCAGCGTTCTGTTCTTCAGTCCATGCGTCGGTGGCAGCCCAGACGTGGTCGGGACCGGCGGCGTATGCTTCGTCAAACAGAGCCAGATATTTGTCATAGACTTCGCTGGTGGTCTGGGTCTGATAGTCCTTCAGGCCTACGATGTCGTAGGAACCCAGGGTGGTGGAACCAACATAGGACGGATCCAGGAAGGTGTAATAGGTGAAGATGATGTCATCAGCGGTCACAGGGGTGCCGTCAGAGAATTTCATCCCCACGCGCAGGCGGGCGGTGTATTTGGTGGTATCGGTGGCTTTATCGTATTCCACTTCTACGTCCGCGGGGCCTTTGTACAGGTAGTCAACGCCGTTATAAGGCACTGTTTCGCCTTCAATCGCGTTGAAGATGATACCGCCCTGGCGGTCGGTGGTCAGCAGGGAGATTTGGGTCATCGCTGCGACATCGGCGTCATAGGCTGTATCGGAATAGAACGGGCTGAATTTCTGAGAGAACTCGCTGTAAGCAACCACAAGGGGGGTCGTAATCGTGGGAGCGGTGGGCAAATTCTCACCGAAAGGCTGTTCTTCGAAAACAACAGCGGTCTCTTCCGGAGCAGCAACTTCGGTCGGTGCTTCTGTCGCTGCTTCGGTGGGTTCTGCCGGGGCTTCGGTGGCAACTGGTTCTGGCGCGCAAGCGGCGATCGCCACACCAATCATCACGAATACCAACAGATACGAAAGGAATTTTGTGAATTTGGTCATTTCTTTCTCCTATTTTCTCCTAGTTTGAATAGAGATCCTTTGGATTATAGTGTGTTTAAAACTATCCGTCAATGCACCTGGCGGAATTTTCATATCAAATACCAAGAACTATTATTCGGGATTCACTGAAATAAGGCGGGTTTTCCAGAACAACAGCGCATTAATCACCCCTATCGGCACAACAAGCGCCAGAAATGCCAACTCCCGTCCAATCCCTGCTGCTTGGTTAAGGAAGACCAGGTAGACCAGCTCAGAGATGATTACCATGCTGTTCAGCACAAGCAAAGCCGCGCCGGATCTTTTCATCCGGCGGATAGTAAGCTCTGCTTGGTCCCGCTGCAGGTGCGTGGTGTTTTTTGGCAGCCGCAGGGCGCCGGCGCTCAGGTATACCAGCGGGAAAAAGCACAGGACATAAGGGACAGCGATGTAAATCTGGTACATTCCGCGGTTAGCAACAAAACCCGCGCCAATCTGCAGCGCGATCATCGCGACGATGAGCGCCCAGGCCAACTTGCGAAAGCCCTGGTAGTCTTCTTCCGCTATCTCAAAATCAAAGTAGCTGCCCTTGTAAGCCACGGCCTTTTTCTCGCGCCCCTTCTCATCGACCGAGGTCACGAGTTCGTAATCCTTTAAAAATCGTCTCACGTGCGCTCCATTATGTGCCGCGCGTTTCCGCGCGCCTATTCCGCTTTCAGGCTTTCCAGCTGGCTCCAGGTATAGTTGGCATCTGGCGCCAGTCCAGTCCGGCTGACCCACAGGCTGAGCTGAGGCAGCAGCGCGGCCGCGGGGTAGCTCAGGGCAAGGCCTTCTCCCTGCTCCAAATCAGCGCAGGCAGCCTCAAAGCTTGAGTCCTGAAAGCCCGCCAGGTTGGTGCCCACCCAGAAGTTAGCTTCGGATGGGGTTGCATTGCTTCTATATAATGCGCACAGCGGTTCAGGCCCGGCTTGCCAGGATACCAAAGCCAGGTCAAAGTTGCGCCCAAAGAGTACGCCTTCTGGCCCGGGCGCGTAAAGTTCCGCTACGGGCAGCGCTTGCCAGTCCACCTGCACCCCACACGCGCTTAGTTTCTCAACAATCAGAGCTGCCGCGTTCTGGTGCAGGGCGTTGCGGCTGGTGTAAAGTTTCAGGGATAATGCCGTTAGATTATTCACTCCCGGAACGTTCTGAGCCGCGCGCGGAGTGGCCGGGTCGCCGTCCAGGTCTCTCCACCCGACCTCGTCCAGCAGGGCGCCTGGGTCGGCGTCCAAGGCGGGCAGCCGCAGACGACTGAGGTCGCTTCCTTCCGGCAGCCAGCTGCTTAGTACCTGCGCTGCCAGGCTTTGGGGTTCCAGGCATGCCAGCAAAGCCTGCCGGGTGCGCGCGTCGGAGAAGAAATCCGGTCTGTCACCGCTCCAATAGGCGTAACCGTCGTCATAGCTGGCAGGTCGGATGCCAAACACCAGCTGCTCCACTGGCTGCCAATCCTCCCAGTGCAGGTCTGCTGCCTTGCCAAGTTCGGCAAGCTGTTCCTTTGGCAAAGCTTCCAGGTGGTAAGACTTATCCAGAACGTCGCAGCTGCCGTCTGCAAGCATCTGCAGCGCTTCTTCGCGCTCGGGGATGAACAGGAAACTTAACTGGTCAAAAGCCGGCTGGTTTTTTGCCGCGCCAAAATAATAAGGGTTTTTCTCCAGCTGAATGCTCTTTCCACTTTCCCAGCTGACAAGCCTATAAGCACCCCACCCCAGTGGCGCGCGCTCAGCTTGCGGGTCCTGCCCGATAGCAGTCGGGTCCGCGCTCCCAAGCTGATGCCGGGGCAGCGGCAGCCAGAAGAAAGGCGCCAGCTCCCGCGGGGAGAAGCCAGGCACCCCCAGCCACACTGCGGTCTTGTCATCTTCGGCGGTAAAGGAAATGGTGCGTTCCAAAGCCCACGTGCCCATCGGCAAATCCACCTCTTTGGCAAGCTGGTAAGAGAAGACCGCATCCTGGGCGTTCAGGGCTTGGCCGTCAGACCAAAGCGAGTCTGGCCGCAGTGAGAACGCCACCCGGGTCTGGTCCATCAAAAATTCGCCGCTCTCCCAGGTCACGGCGCAAGCGCTGCTCTCGCAGCCGGCCGGGCGCGCAAAGATGCCCGCCTTAAAGACGCTCAGCTCGCCATAGGCATCCACCACCATATCCCCGGGCTGCACCGCAATCGGCAGCGCGCTGATGCCGCCGTTCTCGCCAGAGGGGTAAACGCTGAATAGCGAGTCGGTGTGCTTCCCCTCGCTGGTCAGCTCAAAAGGACCATCGTATATCGCCGCGAAAATGCTTTCCTTTGCTCCGCCCGCGTGCCCGTCGTAACGATACAGGCTTTCAGGTTCTTCCGCCAGGCAGACCGTCAGCACTTTTGGCGGCACAAGCGTGGCGGTAGGCGTGGGCGGCAGAGCAGTCGGTGAAGACGACGCGATTGGCTGCTGTGTGGGGAGGGGGCCTCCCGTCGGGAGCTGGGCGCAGCCGGCCAGCAGCCCTAAGGTCAGGAGCAGGAAAACAACTTGATGTGGAGCGTTTTGGCGCGCCTGTTTAGTCAAAAGTCTCAAAATCAATCTCCTCGTCCTCAGCCTGCACCAATTTTCCTCCAAAGCGCAGACGCAGATAAGATTCATAGCGGCGCGGGTCAATCCGGCCATTCTCCGCCGCGTCGCGCACAGCGCAGCCAGGTTCGTGGCTGTGGGTGCAGTCGTTAAACTGACATTCGGGCACCAGCGGGGCGATTTCCCGGAAGTACGCGTCCAGCTCCTCGCCCTGAATATCCCAGAGCGCCAGGGTGCGCAAGCCGGGCACATCGGCCAGGTAACCGCCCGCGTCCAGCGCGAACAGCTGCTTAACCTGGGTGGTATGCATGCCTTTGCCCTGCAGACCCCGGCTTACCGCGCCAACTTCCAGCGCCAGACCTGGCTGCACGCTGTTCAGCAGGCTGGTCTTGCCCACGCCGGATGGCCCTGCCAGGGAGTTCAATTTTCCCTGGAGCCGGTCTTTCAACTCCAGGATGCCCTCGCCAGTCACGGTGGATGTGTAAATTAAGTCGTAGCCAATGCGGCGGTAGCCCTCAAAAAGCGCCTGTGCTTGTTCGCGCGGCACCAAATCCAATTTATTAGCGACAATCACCGCGGGGATTTCCTGTTTTTCCGCTACAACCAAGAAACGGTCCAGCATGCGCAGGCTAGGGTCCGGCTGCGCGCAGGCAAACACCAGCACAACCTGGTCTGGGTTGGCCAGCAGGATTTGCTGGTACTCATAGTTCACGCCGGAAAGCTGACGGGACAGCACGGATTTGCGCGGGAGCACCTGATTGATGCTGCCGGAGCCGTCTTCATGGGTTTCAATCATCACCTGGTCCCCAACCGCTACCAGGTCCCCTTCCGCGCGGCCCCGGCGCAGCCGGCCGCGCACCCGACAGAGCACGTCGCTCTGGGAAGTGCGCACAGTCATAAATCCAGCCTGGGAACGAATTACCAGGCCTTTCAGCAAGCTCGCGCTCTCGTTGGCAGGGGTCCGGTCAGACGCCATATGCTTAGTTACGGCTCCGGGGTTTCTGTGGCAATAATATACGGCGATTCTTCCCAGGGCATGGTGCCGCCGGCATTGTTGTAATTTGAGAAGTACAACTGCACAACCCGCCGGAAGAGCGGCGCTGCCATGTCCGAGCCCTCGCCCGCGTTCTCAAGGATGATCGCGACCGCGATATCCGGGCGGTTGGGGTCCTCGTTAAAGGTATAGCCAGCAAACCAGGCGTGTGAGTCTCCGGCCGGGTTCTCGGCGGTGCCGGTTTTTCCGGCGATGTTCACGCTGAGCCCGCGGAACTGATAAGCCGCGGTGCCGCGCGTGTTGCGCACAACCATCACCATGGCTTCCTGAATTGCCTGCAGGTTTTCGGGCGTCACCGGCAGTTTTCCATTCTCGACCGGCGTGAACTCATACACAGGCTCTGTCCCGTCGACAGGAACGATTTTTTCTACGACTGTGGGCTTATAGAGCGTGCCGCCATTGCCAACAGCCGCCACAAAGGCGGCAACCTGCAGAGGGCTGACTTGCAGCGTCCCCTGCCCAATGGATAGCTGAACATTCGCGGAAACGGACTCAGGCTGCTCCAACCGGCCTTCGAAATCCGGAATTTCTATGCCTGTTTTCTTGCCAAGGCCAAAACCGGAGGCCACATCCGCAATCGCGCTTTCGTAGCCATCATTCCAAAGCGTCAGGCCAATGTGCCAGAACCAGGGGTTGCAGGAACGCATCAAGCCCTCTTTAAGAGTGAGCAAGCCCGAAGCTCCAAAGCCCCGTTCGTAGGTCCAGTCATAGAGCACAGTGCCTGCCAGCTCCGTCCACTTATCATCGCAGTAGTAGGGGTAGTCCGGCGTAAAGACGCCTGTTTCGAGCGCGGCCGCCATCGTGATGATTTTAAAGACCGAACCAAGCGGGTAAACGCCTTGAGACGCGCGATTATATAATGGAAGCTTGGCATCCGTGAGCACGTCGCTCAGCATCATATTATTGAAGTTTACCGGCTCGAACAGGTTTGGGTTGAAACCAGGATTTGAGACCATCGCGAGCACTTTGCCGGTATTCCGCTCCATCACCACAATCGCGCCCAGGTTATTGCCCAGCGAGCGCTGCAGATAGTACTGCAGGGTGCTGTCGATGGTGGTGTAAATAGAAGCAGCCGGCTTGGCCTTGGCTGAGGCAAGTTTGGTTACAACCTGACCTTGGGGATCTTTGACGTACAGTGACGCGCCGTGCGTGCCCGCCAGGAAGGATTCGCCCCAGGCTTCCAGGCCGCTGGCGCCAATTTTTTCGTCACCGCGGTAGCCCAGGCGCTGATATTGTTCCAATTGTTCAGGAGAAATGGAGAGCACGTACCCAATCACATGCGGCGCGATGCCACCGTCGTAGTAATAGCGGGAGCGGAAAGAACTCAGAATCAAGCCAGGGTATGAAGAAAGCCTGTCTCCATATTTTTGCGCTGTCGCGGCGGAAACATCGCCAATGGCAACATACCAGTCCGACTGAGCGTATTGGTACTTTTTATAAAGAGAATCAGAGCTTACATCCAGAATGTTAGCCAGCAGGCTGAGCATGTTGGCTTCTTTTTCCGGGTCAATCTGCCCCGGGATGACACCAAGCGCGACGGCATCGTCTTGCGCCACCAAAGGATACCCGTAAATATCATACAGGTTCCCGCGCGCTGGGATTTCGTAAGTTAATTCCAGCTTATTACCTCCAGCAAGTTCCGGCAGAA
>JAAZPN010000138.1 GCA_012797215.1 Chloroflexota bacterium
AAAATGTTCTGGACGAAATTGTGGAAATGAGCCTGAGGGGAGCCGCCCTTTGGAATGAAGTGAAGGATAACCTGGGAAAATCTGGCCTGGCGCTCTCGGGCGGACAGCAGCAGCGACTTTGCATCGCGCGGGCATTGGCTGTCAAACCCAGCGTGATTTTAATGGATGAACCGGCTGCCTCGCTGGATCCAATCGCCACGCAGCGCATTGAGGAATTAATTCGCCAACTCGTTGAGGATTACACGATCGTGATTGTGACCCACAACATGCAGCAGGCTGGGCGCGTATCAGATTACACCGCCTTCTTTTTCACGGATGAATCACGTACGGGCAAGTTAGTGGAATTCAACCTGACCCGCAAAATTTTCACTAATCCACAGGATAAACGCACGGAAGATTACATCACCGGCAGGTTTGGGTAGGACTTGCTTGTTGGTCCAGGCAATTGCGCAATTTGTTGCTGTGGGCGCTGCCTTGCGTGTTTCAAGACTACCGCATCATTGAACTAAGAAACTTCAGAAACCCCCTGACATAACAGGGGATTGTCGCGGCTAAAGCTTGGTTTTAGAACGCTCTGAAGTTGGGTTCTATTCAGTTTCCGATAATCCACACCACGCCAGGCTTTTTTGCCACAATGCTTCCTGAAAGCGGATGCTTAGCGCCTGCGGGTTTGCCCGCGCCACTTTGTTGATAGAAACATACGCGCCGTTGGTTTCAGCAAACTCCGGGCTCAAGCAGCAGTTTGCAATGGTTTCCGCGCCTTCTTCCCGCGTGGTCTGAAAGCGCATCCACATAACGCGGGTCACATTGGTGCCGGGAATAATGCCCGGATGCAGGGCGATGCAATTCACGCCGCTGTTTTTTTGGCGCCGGGCAAGCGCGAACGTGAAAGCGGTCAGCAGTAATTTCGTGCGGGCATAGACAATCCAACCGATGTATCCGGGTATGTTGTCTATCTGCAGAGGGCTAACCGCCACCAGATGATGGGCAATAGAACTGAGGTTGACGATGCGGGCAGGAGCGCTGCGTTTGAGCAGGGGCGCGAGCAGATTGGTCAGTAGAAATGGCGCCAGATAGTTCACCGCAAACGTGAGTTCAAAGCCGTCCGCGCTCGTCTGCTTTCGAAGGGGCAAAACGCCGGCGTTGTTTACCAACACATCCAGCCGTTCATAACGCGCGTTGATTTCGGCTGCCATTGCCCGAACCTGCGCCAAAGAGCAAAAATCCGCCAGAATCGTATCGACACGCGCGTCCGGGAATTCTGCTAAAATGCCGCTCACCACTGCCTGCAGTTTGGCTTCGTTGCGGCCGTGGAGAATAAGGCGCGCGCCCCGAGCGGCAAGTTTTCGAGCGGCTTCCTTGCCCAGCCCATCGGACGCGCCGGTAATCAATATCGTCTTATCGGTCATTTGCAAATCCATGTGCGCGTGCTCCAGTTTTCACGCAATTCCCCAATTATAGACAGGCTGCTATCCCCGCGCAAGTTTCAGATTTGGGGGGCAGGCTCAGGTTACCTCCGCGCAGGACTTCAGCCTAACCTGGCTTGCGTCCGCATATGCTTTGCATCTCTGCCTGGAACAGCAAAACCAAAGTCATGAACAACGGCAGCCAGCCTGGAACGCGTGCGGTATAATGCGAAAAACAAACGAGGTAGCGCGTGTCTTTTTGGAATCGTTCCCAACTTAAGGAATTACCCGGCAATTTGTGGGTCGCCTCCGCCACCAGTTTCCTGACCGATATCTCCAGCGAGATGGTGATAAATATTCTCCCGCTGTTTTTATCGTCCGTGCTGGGGGTAAAAACGAACATCATCGGCATCATTGAAGGGGTAGCCGAAGCCACCTCTAGCGTGCTGAAGGTGTTTTCTGGCTGGCTTTCGGACAAGCTGCGCACGCGCAAGTGGCTGGCTGTGGCTGGTTATGGGCTTTCCGCGCTTGCCAAACCCTTTTTCTACTTCGCCAACAGTTGGGGCGCCGTAGCGGGGGTGCGCTGGGCAGACCGGGTCGGGAAAGGTATCCGCACCGCGCCGCGCGACGCGCTGGTTGCTGATAACGTCAAGCCTGAGCAGCGGGGTCTGGCATTCGGTCTGCACCGCGCGGCGGATACGGCTGGGGCATTGCTTGGCATCCTCATCGCGGCATTCATCGTTTGGAAGCTGCAGGCTGGCAGCACG
>JAAZPN010000139.1 GCA_012797215.1 Chloroflexota bacterium
ATTCTGAGCGCAGGTTGACTGGCAGATTGCCGCGCTCACGTACGTTTGCTCGCAACGACATGTCGAACTGTCATCCTCTGCGCAGCGTAGGACATGCCCTTCTCCCGACAGAACTCACCGGCGGAATATACCAATCCTCACTTGACATCCTAAAAATCGCAGTGCTACAATAAGAACCAAGAGGTCTACGAATGAGCGCGATCAGCCTGAAAATGCTTTGGAATGAATGCCAGCTTGCCGCCGGCGTTGCTGTTCAAGGCCGTATTGCGCCTGTTGGTGATTAATCCTCCAATTTTTTGATGACAACCACGGGCGTCCGCCGACCCCGTGGTTTTTTTATCACCTCGTCCTTCCACGGTAAGCGAGCCCCTGGTCAACCCAATTATCGCAATTTTGTTGTGTCAAACGCAAGGAAGGCAGAAAAAGCATGAACGCTATCATCAATTTACCAAACACTCCCCCTGTTCCGGGGCTGAAATACCGCGGTTTCCGCGGCGAAGAGGACTATCCCGCTATTATTACCATCTGGAATCAGATGCGCGCCGTTGGCTTGGTGGAAGGTTCCTATACAGTTGAGGATGTCGCGGTTGATTTCCGCCACCTCTATAACTGCGACCCCTATCAGGACATGATTTTCGCCGAAATTGACGGAAACGCGGTGGCCTGCGGCCGCTCCATTTGGCTTCAGGAAGGGGAGCGCAAGATCTTTTACCAGATCTTCCACATCAACCCGGAAATCCAAAATCTGGGCATAGACCTGCCGATGCAGGCATGGATGGAAATACGCCAACTGGAAATCTCTCGCGCCATTCCTGGCGAAGACGAGCGAGTGTACGTCCAGCACTGCGCTCAGCAGGACGCACGTCGCGTGCAGGTTCTGGAATGCTGCGATTATTCTGCGGTGCGTTGGTTTTTCAGCATGTCCCGCGACCTGAACGAACTGCCAGAAGTCGAACTGCCGCAGGGCGTCGAAGTCCGTCCTGCCATGCCCAGTGAATATCACAAAGTGTGGGAACGCGCCAACGAGGCTTTCAGCGAACACTGGGGTTTTGTAGAGCCGCGTGAGGAAGACTACCAGGTCTGGCGGGAAGGTCGCTGGTTCCAGCCCATGCTTTGGCAAGTCGCCTGGGACGGCAGCGAACCGGTGGGGCAGGTGGAGAACTTTATCGACAGCGTTGAGAACGAAAAGCTCGGTCGCTTGCGCGGCTACACCGAAGGCATCAGCGTGCTCAAGCCTTACCGCGGCAAAGGCATCGCCCGCGCGCTTATCGCGCGCTCGCTGCGCATGCTTAAGGAACTGAACATGCAGGAAGCCGTCCTTACGGTGGATTCGGGCAACGCCAGCGGCGCCCTGGGACTGTACGAAAACATGGGCTACCGCACCTACCGCACCCTGGTGGAATGGCGAAAGCCCTTGCCGCGCTAGTAAGCGCCGTATTCTGTTATGAACCAAATAGTTTGGAGCAGAAGGAACTATTTTTTCTGCTTGAAGGGTTTGTCCGGCAGAAATAAAGCCCTAGGAGCCTTGGTCAGGCAGACCATTAGCAAGACCAGAAAATGATGGAGTACAAAATGAACATAGAAGCAAAAGAGAATACAATCGAGCTCCCGAATGCCCCAAAGCTCAAGGATTTATCTTTCCGTTTACTTCAGGACGCGCGCGACCTGCCTGAGATGGTGCACATTAATGACAGCCTGCGGGAAGCCGGTCAGTTATCGCACGTTACAAGCTTGCCAGACCTGACCAGTTGGTTCCAGCACCCAACCAATTGCGAACCCAGCCAGGACGCGCTTTTCGCGCAAATCGCAGGGGAAGCTGTTGGGTACACGCGGGTCTGGTGGGAAGAGGAGGAGACCCGGCCGGCGCGCATCTATTACATCACCCTGCGCGTGATGCCGGATTGGCAGGGCAGCGGGGTGGATGCGACCATGCTGAATTGGGCTGAAAACAGGCTGATTAAAATCGCCGCGCAGCATCCGGCCGGGTTGGAGCGTGTATTCTCGAGCCATCTGTCGGAAAATTGCACAGTCCAACGCGCGCTGCTCGAAAGTTGCGGCTATCAACCCGCGCGGTATTTTATGCGCATGCGGCGCGGCCTGGAAAACCTGCCCGAATCCCCCCTTCCAGAAGGGGTGGAGGTGCGCCCCATGCTGCCTCGCGATTACCGCGCCCTGTGGGATGCTTCCGTGGAAGGCTTCAAGGATGAGTGGAGCTCCACCCGCGTGACGGAAGTGGAATACCAGCGCTGGCTGACCTCTAGCGAATTCCAACCTCTAATCTGGCAGATTGCCTGGGACACGCGCGAAAACACGATCATTGGCATGGTCCTGAATTATATTGACCCCCTGGAAAACGAGGCGTTCAGGCGTTTCCGCGGCTACACAGAAGGCATTTGCGTGCTGCCAAATTGGCGTGGAAAGGGCGTGGCTCGCGCCCTCATCTGCCGCTCGCTGGCCATGATGAAAGCGCTGAACATGCAAGAAGTGGCTCTGACAGTGGATTCGGACAACCCTTCCGGGGCGCAGCGCCTGTACCTCGGTCTGGGTTATCAGCCTTATCAGACCTCGCTGGACGTGCGCAAACCCATGCCGCCCGGGCAAGCCTGATTTTGTTCCCTAAGCTGGGAGCGGTTTTCCGCTCTCAGCTTGTTTATGATGGATTTTCTTCTCCCGCGCGTCTCGGCAGCTACGGCCCAGATGGCGCCAAAGAGCACCTCACATCAGGTCGCGCGCGAGCCCCGCTCTGATATAATTCTCCGCATGCCCGTTTTTCAGCCGCCAGACCCCGCGCTCCCACCCACAGACCACCGCTTTATCGTCCTTTCCGACACCCACGTCGGGGACCGGGTGCAAAGCCTTGATACACGACTGTTAGAAAATATCCGCGCCTTTCAACCGGAAGCCATCCTGCATGCCGGGGATATCAGCTCTCCAGAAGTGCTGAAAAGCCTGGAAGATATCGCGCCGGTCGCCGCCGTGCAAGGCAACCGCGACTGGTTTCGCCGCCTTAAGCTCCCGAAAGAGTATTGTTTTGAGGTTAACGGCATCCACGTCGTGCTTACGCACGGCCACGTCAGCATGTGGCACTATACGCTAAACTATCTGCGGCTGCTCATCACGGGCAGAAAGGTGAATGTGCGCGTATTCCGCGAGCGTCTGGCAAAGCTCTACCCCGATGCGGACTTAATCATCTTTGGGCACACGCACTACCAACTTTTCATGCGCGTCGGTGATATGCACTTTATCAATCCCGGCGCGGCCTATCCGCATTTGCTGAACCACCGCCAGATTCAATATTGCGAGCTGACCATCACAGCCGCTGGTGAGATCCAGGCGCGCACGATGAGCCTGCCAGAACGACATGCCGTATAATTAAATCAGCCGCATGGAACAGGAACTCATCACCTCCCCTCAGAATCCGCGCGTGCAGGAAGCGCGCGCCCTGCTTAGTCAGGCAAAAGCCCGCAAGAAGTATCAGGCTTTCGCTGCTGAAGGCGCGCGGTTGGTGGAAGATGGGCTGCGCACCGGCGCCAGCGTCAGAAATATTTTGGTGCGGGAATCGCACCCAGCGCGCGTGGCAGCGGTCCTCCACCAGTGTCCTGCAGGCATGGCCATTCACTTTTTAGAGGACAAGCTGTTCGACTCTATCGCTGATACCGTTACCAGCCAGGGAATTATCGGGATTTTTGACCTTCCCAGCTGGACACAGCCCACCAGCCTGAATTTCGCGCTCATCCTTGACCAACTGCGCGACCCAGGCAACCTCGGCACCATCCTGCGCTCGGCAGAAGCTGCCGGCGTCCAGTCAGTTTTTCTCACGCCCGGCACCACCGACCCCTTCTCCCCAAAAGTCGCGCGAGCTGGCATGGGCGCGCATTTTCGCCTGCCAATTTTCACGCCGGACTGGGAGACCCTCGCCGCAGCGCTGGCGGGCTTGAATGTATTCCACGCGGATATGGCTGGTGCGCAAACCTGCTGGCAAGCAGATTTCACCTCCCCTTGCGCCCTGTTGATTGGCAGCGAAGCCGAAGGCATCAGCCCGAAAGCGCGCGACCTTGTGACCCAAAGCGTGCGCATCCCAATGAGAGGCGCGAGTGAATCCCTGAACGCTGCCGTCTCAGCAGCCATCCTCCTGTTCGAAGTGCTCCGTCAGCGCAGCGTGGGAGGCAAAGCATGAAAATCCGTTCAATTACCGTCTTTTGCGCGCCCGGTTTCCCGGCTAACCGTTTACTCCTGCAGCATTTGGGCATCTTCGCCAACCACGCCCGCGCGCTCTTCACGCAGGAAGGTTTTGAGGTTGAAACCCTGCGTCTGGCGCTGCCGCCTTTCTCAGAATTTGTGGACCCCCGCGGACTAAGCGCTGCCGCGCAGCAGCTTTCTATCGAAGCGCATGCCGAAGGCTTTGAGTACCTCTCCCTCGGCCCCGCCAAAACGGACGACCCAGAAGCCTACCTGCGCATCCCGGAAGCCCTGTCAGCCACTCACGGTGTATTCTTTTCGGGCATGCTCACCACGCCGCAAGGCGCGGTGTCTCTCTCTGCTGCCAAAGCCTGCGCGCAAATTATTGCGCGGCTTGCCGCGCTCAGCCCGGATGGCTTTGCCAACCTGAATTTCTGCGCGTCCGCGAATGTCCCTCCATACGCCCCATTTTTTCCCGCGGCCTACGGCGAAAACGCGCTGCCCGCTTTTGCTTTAGCGCTCGAGGCAGCGGACCTGGCTGTCAGCGTCTTTTCGGCTGCCAAAAGCCTGGAAGAAGCCCGCAGGACCCTCATCGCGGAAGTGGAAGGCGCCGCGAGCAAGCTGGAAGCTGCCGCCCAAAAGCTGACCCGCATTTACGGTTACGACTTTAAGGGCCTGGATTTTACCCTGGCGCCCTTCCCGGAGGAGAAAGCATCTATTGCACGCGCGCTGGAAGCGCTGGGCTTGCCGGCTTTTGGCTTGTCCGGTTCGCTCTTCGCGTCCGCTTTCCTGACGGACACGCTGGACCGCGCGCGTTTTACACGCACCGGATTTAACGGATTGATGCTGCCAGTTCTTGAAGATTCAGGGCTTGCCCAGCGTGCCTCCGATGGCAGCCTGACGGTGACCGACCTGCTGCTGTGCTCCGCTGTGTGCGGAACCGGGCTGGACGTCATCCCCCTGCCTGGGGATACCAGCGCGGACCAAATTTACCCCCTGCTGCTGGACGTCGCCGCGTTGGCGCTGCGCCTGGGCAAACCGCTCACCGCCCGGCTCATGCCAATTCCGGGCAAGCAAGCCGGTGACCCAACCGAGTTCAACTTCCCGTATTTTGCCAACAGCCGGGTAATGCCGCTGCGCTCGGAAAAAGCTGCGGGTTTGCTTGCCGGCTCTGAAAGCGCGGCAATAACGCGGCGCGAACCGCGATAAACTTGTGTTAACGGCTTTGGGGGTTAGCGAACCTGCTTGAAGTTCACGATAATCAGGTTTGCCTGGCAAGACGCGGTAACGTTCAGGAATGTCCTCGTCGAAAGTACTTCGCCGCTTTCATCCTCCAACTGGATGTAAATCTTGTTTTCCGCGATTTGCTTGTTGGTGAGCGCGAACTCATAACCGGAGCGTCCATAAATCATGGAAGAACCGCTTTTCACTGTCATGTCTACGATATCCCCGCCGTAAGTGCCGCCCAGCCGAACCACCAGCCCTAAAAGCGGCGCGTCTTGCAAGTCCCAGACCTGCCCACCGATGAAAAGGTAATCCTCGCAGGCGTATTCCGGATGAAAGAGCGTGTGCGAAAGCCCTTCTGGGGTGCCGCGAATGACAAAAGGCCAGCTCTTTTCCGTGGCAGTCGCCGTGGGAGTGGGCGTCTTGGTCGGGGCTGGTGTTTGGGTGACCGTTGGGGTGAAAGACGGCAGCGCGGTGTGCGTGGGAGTGGCGGTAAAAGTGCTCTCTGGCGCTTCGCTCGGTAGAGCGCCTTGCAGCGGGCTGGAAGTGAAAGTTGGGCTGGGAATGGGCGTGGTCTTGCGTACGACCGGCGCTTTAATGATGCCAGAAGCCGCCAACAGGACTATCAGGATGATAATCATCAGAATAATGCCAATAGTGATGCTGGAGCATGAACCGCGTTTGCGACGCGCCATCTTGGGAATGCCGCTCTGGGAATCGGCAGAAGAGCGGCGCTTGACCATGCCCACCGGTTTCTGATTCCTCACGGCAGCACCTGTTCAATCCGCGCCTGGGAGCGTTGGGCTTCCAGCCACTGCGCCAGCGCCTGCGTCTGCAGACTAAGGCGGGCGTCAGTTGTAAGCGGGTGCGCTTCGGAGCGGTCCATCACCTGAATGATGTGATAGCCAATTTCGGTCTGGATGATGCCGGAATGCTCTCCCGGAGCAAGCAAGAACGCGGCTGCTTCGATATCTGGGAAGAGCAGATACCCGCGCGGAAACCAACCCAATTCTCCGCCTGTTTCCGGGCTGTACTGCCAGGCCAGGTCATCAAAGCTGGCGCCGGAATTAAGGTTGGCGAGCGCGCGTTCCGCTCCAGCCGATGTCTGAGCAAAAATCTGTCGACCGCGCACTTGCTCCACCGCTGTGGGAACTGCGCCGATAATCTGGTCGCGCTGCCAGGCGGCTTCGGTGCTTAGCTTCAACGCGTAACGGAATTCCGCGTCGTCGTAAAAATTCACGTTCATCCAATCAGTCAGCGCGCTGCCAGAGCCGAGTTGGACGAGTAAGGCCTCAATCCGTGCCTGTACATCAGCGTCGCTGAAGCTGTATCCGGATTGGCGGGCTTGCTGCGCCAGCAGCAGCTGGTCAATCAGGGAGTTAATCACGGTTGTCTGAATTTCAGCATCGGCAGGCAGTGCTTCGCCTTCCGCAAAAGAGGCCCGGTAGCGCAAAACCTCGTTCTGGAAGTAGGTAAGCGGGATGGCTTCGCCGTTCACGAGCGCGGCTGCCGGCAGACTGGTGGGCGTTGGGCTGGGTGCGGGGGTGGCAGATGCGGTGATGACCGTCGGCTCCGGAGCCGTTACAGCCTGGGTGGGGTTTTCGGGGGTGGTTGGCTGGCAGGCGGCAAGCGTAAGGCACAGCAGCAACAGGAAGCCCAAAATTTTCGCTTTCAACATACGATAATTATACCCATTTATGCGTAGGGAGTTTCAATCGGGAACAAATGCCTATACCTCAATTCCAAAGACGCTGCGCACCAGGTAACCAATTCCAAAACTGAGGGCCGCCACGCCCAGGCTGATTGCCGCCATTCTGGCAAAGTGCTTAAAGAAAGGTTCCTCACGTACCACAGAATTGTAGAAATTGAACAACGCGATGACCAGCACGCCCGTAATCAGCATGGCTGCCAGGGCGGCATAGTAGCTGTTAAAAAACAAGTACGGCAGAATCAGAACCGTTACAGTAACAATATAGGCTATTCCCGTGTAGATTGAAGCTTTGAGCGGGTTTTTATTGGTTTCTTCGGAACTGGTGGATAAAAATTCGGAGGCAGCCATGGATAAGGCCGCGGCAATACCGGTAATCAGCCCACTCAGCGCGATCAGGCGCGTGTTTTGGAAGGCCAGGGTCAAACCAGCCAGAGTTCCGGTCAGTTCCACCAGCGCGTCATTCAGCCCAAGCACCACGGAACCCGAGTACTTGAGGCTTTCTTCGTCAATCATCCCAATCAGCATTTCTTCATGCTCATCCTCATCCCGGATGATGGCTTCCAATTCGGGAAAACGGGCTTTGTACGGCTCATACCCTTCCGAAGCCTTATCTTCGTCGTTCTCAAGCATCTTGATGACGAAGGTATAGCCAAAGAGCCGCCCAAGCAGCAAATACGAGAATACCTTGAATTTGTTCGCCTTTACCTTCTGACCGCTGTAACGCAGCCAGGTGCGGTAATGCCCCAGTTCATCCCTGGATAAATCCGCGATTATTTTGCTGTTGGCGGGGTCTTTGACGATTTTCGCGAGCCCTTTATAGATCTCGTAACCGTTTATTTCGTCCTGTTGAAACTTTAGGATTTGTCTGATAGGCAGGTCGTCAGTATTCATTTTTTGCCTTCTCCTTTGTCTTGCTCTATTCTAACAGAGGCATTTGCTTGGTCCCACTCCCGCAGCAATTTTTGAAAAGCTGTGGCTCAAATGGCACGCTTGCCAGCTTGATGTCGTGCCAGCACTGTTTTACAACCAGCCCTGCGCGTTTGCTCTGTCCTTGGGATAAGAAAAAGCCGCCCTCGCGGACGGCTTCATCTTTGGAACCTAATCGGATTTTAGTAATCCATGCCGCCCTGGGGCATTGCCGGGGCAGCTTTCTCTTCGGGAATATCGGTGATCAGGGCTTCGGTGGTCAGGATCATCGCCGCGATAGAGGCAGCATTTTCCAGAGCGCCGCGGGTAACCTTGGCGGGATCAATCACGCCGCTGGTGACCAGGTCGCCATATTCCTCATTGAGGACGTCGTAACCCAGGTGTTTATTGCCGGTGGCAGCCTGTTTCTGGCGCACGTTCTCGACAACCACAGAGCCGTCCTTGCCGGCGTTCTCGGCGATGCGGCGCATGGGGATTTCGAGGGCATTGCGGACAATGTTCACGCCGATTTGCGCGTCAGTGCTGTCCATCTTCAGCTCTGCGAGAGCAGCAACCGCGTTGACCAGGGCAACGCCGCCGCCAGCCACGATGCCTTCTTCAACTGCGGCACGGGTCGCGGAGAGGGCGTCTTCCACGCGGTGTTTCTTTTCTTTCAGTTCAGTCTCGGTCGCGGCGCCAACACGGATGATGGCAACGCCGCCGGAAAGTTTGGCCAGGCGCTCCTGCAGTTTTTCGCGGTCGTAATCGCTGGTGGTGTTATCGATTTCCACGCGGATTTGCTCAATGCGGCCTTTGATAGCGGAGATATTGCCTTTGCCGCCGACGATGGTGGTGTTGTCCTTGTCGGTCGTAACCTTTTCGGCGCGGCCGAGGTCTTCAATGCTCGCGCTTTCCAGCTTGCGGCCGGTTTCTTCCGAAATAACAGTAGCGCCGGTCAGAATAGCGATATCCTGCAGCATAGCCTTGCGGCGGTCGCCAAATCCGGGGGCTTTCACGGCGATGACATTAATCATGCCGCGGATTTTGTTCACAACCAGGGTCGCCAGGGCTTCGCCGTCCACATCTTCCGCGATGATGACGATTTCGCGCTTTCCAACCTGGATCATTTTCTCCAGCAGGGGCACCATGTCCGCGGCAGCGGAGATCTTCTTGTCGTAAATCAGGATGTAGGGGTCATCCAGATTGGCTTCCATGTGCTCGTTGTCGGTCACGAAGTAAGGGGAGATGTAACCGCGGTCGAACTGCATGCCTTCAACGTACTCGGTTTCAAATTCCAAGCCCTTGGATTCTTCAACCGTGATAACGCCGTCTTTACCAACTTTGTCCATCACATCCGCGATGAGCTTGCCAATTTCAACATCCTGGGCGGAAATGGTGGCAACAGAGCCGATTTCTTCCTTGGTCGTGATGGCAATCGCTTGCTCGTGAATGGCTTCGGCGACTGCTTTGGCGGCGGCTTCGATACCGCGCTTGAGCAGCATTGGGTTGGCACCGGCGGCCAGGTTCTTCAGACCTTCGCTGACCATCGCGTGCGCGAGGACAGTGGAGGTAGTGGTGCCGTCTCCGGCGATGTCATTGGTTTTGGTCGCGGCTTCCTTGAGGAGCTGGGCGCCCATATTCTCAAAGGGGTCTTTCAGTTCGATTTCCTTGGCAACCG
>JAAZPN010000140.1 GCA_012797215.1 Chloroflexota bacterium
AATGGCTAAAAGTCAAAGATCCCAAAAGTCATCGCAAACCTTCTGGACGAATTTCGTTCTGATCTTCATTTGCGTGATGTGGATGATTCCCATCCTGGGCATCCTGATTACCTCTTTCCGTCCCAGCGATGAAATCTTCAGGAATGGTTGGTGGAACGTTTTTCCGCATAAAGAAGACCTGGAAATAAGCCGGGTCATCATCCCGGAAAATGTGAATGTAGATGGACCGATCACCTACGGCGGCACTACCGCGACCTTCCAGGAATGGCAGCGCGGCATCCAGCTGGAGGACGGCACCAAGGCCACCTGGTTCGGTAATAAACGCACCCGCACAATGGTAATATCCGAAAATAAGTGGGTGGGTTTTGCCACCAACCTGAATCTTCAGAACTACAAGGACGTGCTTACCGGCAAGACCATTACCTACAAGAATGCGCAGGGGCAGACCATCACCCGTACGGGTAACAACCTGGGCGGCGCCTTCTTGAACTCCCTGGCGGTCACCATCCCGGGCACGATTATCCCGATCCTGATTGCGGCTTTTGCCGCGTTCGGCTTCGCCTGGTTGGACTTCCCGGGCAGGAATATCGTTTTCACGATTATTGTTGCCTTGTTGGTCGTGCCGCTTCAAATTGCGCTGGTTCCGATTTTGCAGGACTATGTCAAGCTGGAATTAAACGGGACATTCCTCGGAATCTGGCTGGCGCATGCCGGCTTCGGCTTACCGCTGGCGACCTATCTGCTCTTCAACTACATCAGCACTATCCCCCGGGAACTGCTGGAATCCGCGTACATTGATGGGGCTTCAAACTTCACCATCTTCACCAATCTGATTCTGCCCCTCTCCGTACCCGCGCTGGCATCCTTTGCCATCTTCCAGTTCTTGTGGCTGTGGAACGACTACCTGGTCGCGCTGGTGTTCCTTGGAGAAAAGAACCAGACCGTGACCATCGCGGTCGCGCAGTTGGTCGGTGAAAAAGGGCAGGACTGGCATCTGATGACGGCTGCGGCATTCATCAGCATGATCCTGCCGTTGGCTGTCTTCCTTGGTCTGCAGCGCTACTTCGTGCGCGGGCTGATGGCTGGCTCTGTGAAGGGCTAAATAGCAGAAACAGACTAGACACCGTAACAAAGCCGGACTTCGGAATTGCATGACCGCGAGGTCCGGCTTTTTCAATAAGACCTATATGCAGGAAATACAGGATAAAAGCGCTCCTTAAGGAAACAAAAAATGGCAAATTCTGAGCTCTGGTACAAGAATGATATCTTTTACGAACTGTATGTGCGCGCTTTCCGGGACAGCAATGGCGACGGTTGGGGAGACCTGAAAGGCGTCGCGGAAAAGTTGGACTACCTGAGCTACCTTGGCGTGGATACTATCTGGCTGCTGCCGATTTCCCCATCGCCGCTGCGCGATGACGGTTACGACGTCAGCGATTACCGCGGCATCCACCCTATGTACGGCAACATGCAGGATTTCCAGGAGCTGGTTACACAGGCGCATCAGCGCTCGCTCAAGATTCTGGTCGAGCTGGTGCCAAACCATACTTCCGACCAGCACGCCTGGTTCCAAGCCTCGCGCGACCCCAATCACCCGGAGCACGAAAAATACCGTGATTATTACGTCTGGAGCGATACTGACCAAAAATATCAGGACGCGCGTATCATCTTTGTGTATAGCGAAAAGTCCAACTGGACTTACGACCCTGTTCGCAAGCAGTATTTCTGGCACCGTTTTTTCCATCACCAACCGGACCTGAATTATGACAACCCGGAAGTGCAGGATGCCATACTGGAAACTGTCAAGTTCTGGATTGACCAAGGCGCGGACGGCATCCGCGTGGATGCCCCACCCTACCTGTTCGAGCGCGAAGGCACCAGCTGCGAGAACCTGCCCGAAACACACGTTTTCCTTAAACGTTTGCGCGCCTTTGTGGACGCATACAAGCCGGGCGTTTTGCTGCTTTCTGAAGCCAATCAATGGCCGGAGGATGTCATCCATTATTTTGGCAGCGGGGACGAAATGCATATGAATTTCCACTTTCCGCTCATGCCGCGCCTGTACATGGCGCTGGCGAAAGGCGACCGCACCCCGATTGAAGAAATCCTGGCGCGTACGCCAGAGCTGCCTGCCAGCTGCCAGTGGGGTACCTTTTTGCGCTGCCATGATGAACTGACGCTTGAAATGGTGACCCCGGAAGAGCGCCAATGGATGTGGGAGTTCTATGCCCCCGAACCCCGCATGCGCCTGAATATGGGCATTCGGCGGAGGCTGGCACCCCTGCTGGGCAACGATAAGCGCAAAATCCTGTTGATGTATTCGCTGCTGCTGACAATGGGAGGTTCACCTTTCCTGTATTACGGCGATGAAATCGGCATGGGCGATAACATCTGGCTGGAGGACCGCAACGGCGTCCGCACCCCCATGCAATGGGAGGACATCCCCAGCGGCGGTTTTTCGGATGCACCCGCGGAAAAGTTTTACGCGCCAGTTATTTCAGACGCCGAGTACGGCTGCTCGCGGGTGAACGCTGCCGCCCAAATAGCAGACCCCAATTCATTGCTAAATCGCATTCGCCATCTGATAGCTGTTCGCAAACAGCACGCCTTATTTGGTTGGGGCGATTTTGCCTGGCGGGATTTCTCTTACAGCCCCAAGCAGGTGGCCGCTTACCAACGAAAATATGAAGGGCAGCGCGTGGTGGCGCTGAACAATTTGACCGATAGCGAAGTTCACGGGTGGATCCCCGAGACAGCAGCCGCCTTTGAGGATTTACTAACCGGCGAACGCGTTCTCCCCGGAGATTACCACCTGCCGCCATATGGTTTCGTATGGCTAAAACCTATCGGCCCGGACCTGCCAAACCAGCCCATGGGACCTAACGCTCCACGTCCACAGTATCTTGGCTCGGACAAGGAGTGAGACGGGGTCAGGCGTGAATTGCGGGAACGCGGCTTGACAGGATGCGACCATAGATAAAATTTATTCTTTATATGGCAAATTATTGAGAGTGTTTGTCTTCTCTTCGACGGAGGTTAACTTATGAATAATCCCATCTTTGGCGGCATTGAAGGCGGCGGCACCAAGTTTGTGTGCGCCGTGGGCAGCGCGGAAGGCGAAAGCCTGGCCGAAACGCGCTTTCCTACAACCACCCCGGAGGAAACACTCGGCCGCGCGATTGCCTTTTTTCAGGAGCAAACCCGCGCGCTGGGGCCCCTTTCCGGGCTGGGCATCGCGTGTTTTGGCCCGCTGGACCCGGACCCCGGCTCCCCCACCTACGGCCGCATCCTGGCTACGCCTAAGGCCGGCTGGGCTGGCGCGGACGTGGTCGGTGCGCTGGGTTC
>JAAZPN010000141.1 GCA_012797215.1 Chloroflexota bacterium
AGCTTTTACGCAAGAAGGGAAATTGGAAGGACTGATGAATAAACCTGAAAATCGCTACTTCGCTATCACAAGGTCGGGAACGCTGCATAGGTCATCCGGTTTGACAGACGCATTAGTCTTTGCTGGTGATGAAGGGTATGTTTGGCTTGATTACATAGATCCCAACGCAGACACTCTCGAGGAACTGGACAGCAGCCTCGGTATTCACCCGCTTTCCATTGAAGACTGCCTGAATGGTGACCAACTCCCAAAACTGGACCTTTTTCCGACCTACTCATTCATGACCTTTACAGCCTTTGAACAAAGCCCTGAGGGACTGTTAGCGCATGAGTTGGATGTGTTCATCAGCAAGCGTTTCCTAATTACTGCCAGCAATCGGGATGCCAAAGGAATCCCGATTTTATCTGCCTTGGAAGACTCCATCGCGCGGGATATGGATGCCATTCGCTTGGGACCATCCTATTTGCTACACCAGGTAGTGGATACAATTGTGGATCACAAGCTCATGGCGGTCGAGGAAATTGAAGAAAAACTGGATGAGGATGAAGACGCGATCCTAAAAGACGCTTCCAGCTACAACCTCGGGTCATTGATGGATTCCCGCCGGGACTTGCAGCTCATTCGAAAATCGCTCTTCCATGAGCGCGAATTGGTCGGAAAACTCATTCGGAAGGACAGCCCTTTTCTTGTTGAAAAATCGCTGATTTATTTCCGGGACGTGTACGACCACCTCTCCAAATACTATGAAATCGCAGAGACCGCCCGCGAACAGGTGACCAACCTGATGGAAATTCATCTCTCCCTCATCAGCAACAAAATGGCAGAATCCTCAAACCGCACCAACGCGATTATGCGCCGGCTGACCTTGATTACAACTATCTTTATGCCGCTCACGCTCATTTCAGGCATTGGCGGCATGTCGGAATTCACGATGATGGTCGGCACGATGAATTGGCGTACAGCGTACCTGATTCTCTTGATTGTGATGATCGTTATCGGCGTCGTCAACTACATGCTGCTGCTGCGGATGGAACGACAGGCCGAGCGGGAGTTCAACAAATCCAAATAGCTGTCGGGTATAGTGAGCCTGTAAACGCGTCGTCCTGGACGCACAGGCCGCGCTAAAGACCTGCTTGGGGCGCTTATTTCTTCCGCGCCATTCCTTCGCGCTCGGCGCGAGGCGCTATGCCGCCGGGCTTTGATGCTCTAAGTCGCGACAGTCGGGTTGTCTATCTCCCCATTCGGATTATTGGCCGAGCGGACAGATTCCAGCAGGCGCAGCGCTGATTCAAGGTCCATCGGGGTGTTAAGCAAGCGCATCATTTCTTCCCACGTTTTTGCCGCCTCAATTTCCGACCAACTGCCCAGGAATTCAATGTAAGCGCTCTCGCGCATTACCTGGCGCGAGTTCTGAAAGGCCGTCAAGCCTGGCAGAAGGCGTTTCAGCGGATGGTCTGTGCCGAAGTAACCCACAATGCGAGCGCGTTCTTCCTCGATGAACGTGGGAACGTACATAATCCAGACATCCAGGTCATGAATCAGCCCGAGCTGGTCTTGCATTTTCCGCACAGTTGAAAGGTAAGGCTTCAGCCGTCCATCGTAGAGGTCGTCAAACGCCTCCAAGGTATAACGCAAGCGCTTGGCGCTGATGCGCATGGCATGCAGTTCCAGCACGTTGGCTGGGTCGCTAATGTAAGGCACGTGCCCCAAAAGTTCCTTCACCCGGGCTTGGACGCTCTCAAACGCCAATTGATACAAAGCGGGAGCATACAGATAAACCCCCGCGGCAGCATCCAACAGCGGCGCGTACCAGGCTTGCAGGCGTTCAAGCAATCGATCTACCAAGAGCCTGTCCATGGCGCTGATGACGTGCTGCTGCGCTTCCGCGCGCTTCTGGGTCAGACGCAGTTCCAGGCGTTTTAAGCCCGGCAGCAGCCTGGGAGTATTAAATTGCGCCTCTGCTTCGCGCAAAACATCAAGCTGGACGTCAAGGTCTCGTGCTTCACCCAGGGCGCGGGTTACCTTGCGCACATCGCGGTCAATATCCTGGAAGTCTTTTTTGGGGAAACAGCGTTTGAAAATAGAGAGGGCGCTGCGCATGCGCCGAGTTGCCACGCGCATGCGGTGGATATACTCAATATCCTCCGCCTTGCGCACCCCGTCCATTTCCGCTGCCATCGCGGCGGCATGCCGGCTGATGATTTTTGCGCCGTAAACCGTTATCGCGTCTGCAGCCGCGTTCATCATGTCCGCTCCTTTTGCCGGGTGGGCACCAGCGCTTGCAGGTTAACAAGAGCGCTGGGTTATTTAGGTTTTTTTGTCTTGGTCAGGCGGTTGTGCAGCAACTCCAGAATGTGCGCTTTCAAATCTTCAAAGATAGCGTCTGGATTCTGGTTCGCGTCAACGGTAATAAAGTTGTATGCCTGGGCTAGCTCATCAAATTGCTTGGTCAACAGAGTCTGATAGTTCAGGAAGCTGTCGTACACATTATCCGCGAGGTGCAGGTCCATCCCGGCTTCCCAGTAATTGAGACCGCGGCCGTGAATCAGGCGCTGTGCCAAAACGGGCACATCCGCTTTCATGTAAAGAATAAGATCAGGCCTGAGCGCGATGCCGTAGAGCTGGCGCGACCAGGATTTATCCACGCCGCGGATGGCATCCCGCGCCATGACCGAATAGAAATACCGGTCCGAGAGCACGATAAAACCGGCTTGCAGCGCTGGGATAATTAAGTTCTCCAGGCGGTCGGCAAAATCTGCCAGGTAAAACAGGCTGTAAGTCAGCGGTCCCAGGGTGTGGCCGCTCTTGGCCGCTTCCAGACCCGATGCAGTCAGCGTGGAACGCGTGAGGCCGGTATCGGATACCGCGTAACCCTCATCTTCCAACCAGCGGCGCAGCAGCTTAATCTGGGTGGACCTGCCAACGCCGTCCGTTCCTTCCAGCACGATCAGCTTGCCGGGCAGCTGCTGAATGTCCCGATAAGGGAAGCCTGCTCCGTAAAAGTTCGCGTTTTTCATTATATGCCTCCTTTTTCCGCAGCGGGCTGCGCAGGGTGTTCGGACGCAGCAGGTTTATTAGGATTGGGCAAGCCTTCCCATCCGCGTAATATTTTCTTGATCAACGCGCGCACTTTTTTCTGTTGGTCTTTCACCGGTTGGGTGCCGTCAATCAGCGTCAGCCCAAACTCATCCACCATCGCGTCGTACTGATCCAGAATTTTGCCCTGGAAGAGCTTGAAGCTTTCATTGATGTTCTCGGAGAGGTTCAGGTCCATTCCGGCTTCGTAATATTTCAGGCTGGCGCGGGCAGCGGTGATGCGCTCCACTGCCACATCCAGGGGAACGCGGAAATAGAGCGCGGCATCCGGCTTGATGGCAAAGGAGTACATATTGCGCACCCACTGTGGATCCACCCCGCGGGCGACATCCCGGGCAAACGCGGTGAAAACGTAGCGGTCTGCCAGCACAATCGCGCCTGCTTTCAGCAGCGGGTAGATGCCGTTCTCCCAACGGTTGGCAAAGTCGGTGCAGTGCAAAATGCTGAAAGTGGTGGGGGTAAAGGTTTTTTCTTTCTTGGCGGCTTTGGTGGTACTTTTTACCAAGGGGGAGCTGTTCCACTCGCTGAAAAACACGGAATAGCCCTGGGACTGGAGCCATTTGAACAACAAATCAATTTGGGTTGATTTCCCTGAACCGTCGATTCCCTCAACGACGATTAACTTGCCTTTCGTGGTATTTGGTTTTAACACGGGTTGCTCTCCTTATAAACAATTGCGCTGACCGCCCGGGAAAACGAAGAGCATAAAAGAACTGCGCGCTCCCACCCGGCGCAGATACCGGTAATATCTATTATTATAAAGTAAACGCCAGGATAATGCGAAGCGGAAGATTAGTCCGTGGGCGTCTCCAACTCATCATCCGAACTATCCATCTCAAGCAGCTCGCCAGTCGCGATGAACACAATCCGTTCGCAGATGTTAGTGACGCGGTCGGCGGTGCGTTCAAGATTGTGGATTACCCACAGGATTTGATTGGAATGGTCGATCGAAGCGGGGTTAGCAATCATCGCCTGAACAATTTTGCGATAGATCACCTTGTAGAGTTCATCAACCTGTTCATCTTCAGCGGGGAGCGCTCTGGCAGTTTCGAGATCTTCGGCGATGAACGCGCCCAGCGCGCGGTGCAGCATGCTTACCGCGAGGTCAGCCATCGTGGAGATTTCGCGGATCGGCACCAGCGTTTCGTCATTTGCAAGCTCTTCCGCCACCTTGGCGATACCCTTGGCGTAATCGCCGATGCGCTCCAGCTCAGTAATTAATTCCAGTTCTGCTGCCAATAAGCGCAGGTCGCGCGCCATGGGGGACTGCGTGGCGAATAGTATCAAGATGCGGTTTTCAATCGCGAAACGCTTATCGTTGATGAACACGTCGTTGCGGACAACCGCCTTTGCCGCGGCAATATCACGGGATTTCAGGGCGTCTACAGCGTTCAGCACCGCCTGTTCAACCAGACTGCCAAGGAGCAGGGTTTCATCCTGTATAAGACGAATTTCTCGATCCAATGTGAGGCGGGGCATA
>JAAZPN010000016.1 GCA_012797215.1 Chloroflexota bacterium
CATAGCGCATCAGTTTCTGCTCCGGCGCGCGCGCAGCCCGCAGCGGAAGCCAATGACAGCCTTCCCTTGGGGGAAGGTGCCCGCAGGGCGGTAGAGGGTATTTTCTCCTACTTCAGTCTCGCCGCGCCAGCCAGCTTAGCCTCTGGGGAAGCCTGACAGATCTCGCCGCGCCCGCCGGCGTTTCCTCCGGCGCGCGCGCAGCCCGCAGCGGAAGCCAATAACAGCCTTCCCTTGGGGGAAGGTGCCCGCAGGGCGGTAGAGGGTGTTTTCTCCCACTTCAGTCTCGCCGCGCCCGCCAGCTTAGCCTCTGGGGAAGCCTGACAGATCTCGCCGCGCCCGCCGGCCTGGACAGCCGCACGCCCAGGCTTCCCAGCCCGCCTGCGGAAACCGCCTTCTGACCAATTTCGGACTCATGCTATAATCCCTCAAAATTCAGTACAGGGTTTTGCATCGATGCGATTCTTAATTACCGGAGGGGCTGGCTTTCTCGGAACGGCGCTCAGCAATCGTCTTGCCCGGCAGGGGCATTTCGTGCGCGTGCTGGATGACGCTTCTACTGGCGATCCCTCCCGTTTGCTCCCCGAAATTGATTTCACCAAGGGTGACATCAATGATAAACCTCTGCTCTGGACTCTCCTGCAAGACATCGACTGCGTTTATCATCTCGCGGCAAAGGTGTCCGTCCCCGAATCCCAACTTTTCCCGCGTGATTACAACCTCGTAAACGTCGGCGGCACTGTCACTCTGATGGAAGCCATCCGCGACACGAAGGTGCGCCGCGTGGTATTGGCATCCTCTGGCGCGGTGTATGGAGAGCAAGATAGCCTCCCCTACAAAGAAAGCGTGGAAGTCCATCCACGTTCATCCTACGCGGTGTCCAAACTGGCAGCGGAATACTACGTGCGCACGATTGGCGCGCAGTGCGGCGTAGAAGCGGTTTGCTTGCGCGTATTTAATGCTTATGGTCCTGGCCAGCGGGTTCCGCCCTTTCACCCACCGGTGGTGCCGAACTTCCTGAAACACGCTTTAACCAATGGGTCTATTGTGATTCACAGCGATGGCAGCCAGACTCGTGACTATGTGTTTGTTGATGATGTTGTCAACGCGATGGTTACATCGGCCACGGCCAGCGGCGTGGACCAACAAATCATCAACATTGGCAGCGGATTGGAAACCAGCGTGCGCGAACTTGCCCGGCTGGTGGTGCAGGCGACTGGCACCAAACCAGAGGAAATCTATAACCCTCACAAGTACGGCGGCGCGGACCGCATGTGCGCGGATATCACCAAGGCTTACGAAAAACTCAATTACCTCCCGCTTATTCCGTTGGAAGTTGGTTTGCGGCTGACGCTCGAACGCGACCCTCAATTCCAGAAATGATACTCTCCCGCGCGTTCTATTCCGGTTCAGCGGTGGATGTTGCTCCTCGCCTGATTGGCTGCCGCCTAGTGCGCGTGCTGGCTGGCAAACGTTTGGCTGGAATCATTACCGAAACTGAAGCCTACCAGGGCGAGGAAGACCAGGCTTGCCATGCCCGTGTTGGCAGAACCGCCCGAACGGAACCGATGTATGAAGAACCCGGGCACGCTTATGTTTACTTCACCTACGGCCTGCATTGGCTTCTGAACGCGGTGACCGACGCTCCGGGCAACCCTGCTGCCGTCCTCATTCGCGCAATCCTCCCCGTGGAAGGCGCGGCATGCATGGCGGAACTGCGCCCGATGATGGCTTACCGACCGGGCTGGCTGAACGGACCCGCGAAACTAACCCAGGCGTTCAAAATCGACGGCAGTTTGAACCGAACTGACCTCTGTTCAGAAGATGGCGGCCTGTTTATTGAAGAGGGCGTCAGCGTTCCACCGGAAGCAATACTAAGCGGAGCGCGCGTGGGGATAAGTACTGTCCCGGAGCCATGGCGCGACATGCCCTGGCGCTGGCAGGCAAACGACGATTTTATGCGAAGCGTATGCGCTTCTGTCAGTCAGAATCTGTGAACAGCTGCCCTTACTACGGCTATAATTGACAAAGATTAATCTCTAAGGAACGAAAAGAGCGCTATGTTAGGAAAAAAGAAAACCGCGCCAAGTTTTATAGCCGAGCCTAGCTCTGAGCGGGTTACTTCCGTCATCGGTCCGGGCATTACCTGGACCGGGGACTTGCGCGGCA
>JAAZPN010000142.1 GCA_012797215.1 Chloroflexota bacterium
AACAAAATTGTTTCATGCAATTCCAGAGCATTCAGGAGAACGTCTCTGGCAACGGAATTTTTATGAACATGTCATCAAAAACGAGCGGGATTACCAGGCAATCTATGATTACATCCTTGCTAATCCGATTAATTGGGAAAAGGATGAAGAATTCTCCAGCGATAGCCATGGTCCTGCATGATTGCCTCGGACAGGCACAGAATTATGTGGGAATTGCGCTGAGGAATATATTTCCGGTTCATAAGGGGGTTCGGGCGACGCATGCGTCGCCCCTACGTGATGAAACAACTGCGGATTACTTTATGAGGTACTATCAGCGGGAGGGAATTGGATTACTGGTGAAAATGCTGAAATACATAATCGACCCTTAGGAGTACATTGGAATTGAGACCTTCACTCCAAAGGGGTACAGGCAGGTCAACGTCATTAAATGGTTCCCCTGCACTTGCAGAGGGCTTCGCTCTCAGGGAATTGAATGCGGGAGGAGACCTGAAGGTCTACCTGCTCGAACGGCTTGTGCCCACCACGCAGTGGATAGGTGTTGGGACATCAGCAAGAATGGAGGATGTTTGAATATGTTGAAAAAGCGCAGCCAATTTTACGTTTATGAAAACTGGATTGCAGAAGGTCATAAAGCCAAAATTCACAGAGCGGAGTGCAGTTTCTGTAATTATGGAAAAGGGATTCATGGAACTGATAATATAAAACACGGTCAATGGTTGGGTCCCTTCGAAACCTTTGCCGATGCTCGTCAGGCCGCAAGTAAAACCAAAGGAACTATCAGTGTCTGTAAGTTTTGCGGACCGGAAGGCCCGGTTCACACCGACCTCTGATTTTATCCACTTGGTGGTGAGTACAAGCCCCGTGAGGTAGTTGACCGCCATGTCTGGAACAATAAGGTAATTGAAATGGAGACCATCGGTCAAAACCCTTTCATGGTCCCACAGGGAAGCTGTTCACTCCGGAGACTATGCAAGAACCCAAAAAACATGCCATAATACCTGTACCAACAACACGAAAGAGAGGCCGACATGACTGACGACACCTGGAGCACTATCCTATTCAAAACCCTTGAAGCCGCGGAAAACCTGGAAAAAGCGCCCGCGATGGAAGCTTACATGAAGCATAACTTCAAGTACCTGGGCTTGTCGACACCTGTGCTCAGCAAGCTTGCCGGTCCGCTCCTCAAAGCCGCCAGCCAACTGCCCGGCGTGGATTGGGAATTTATCGAGCAAGCCTGGCAAAAACCCTACCGCGAGGCGCAGTACTGCGCCATCTCCTACCTCAATCGCGTCAGATCAAAACTAACGAAAGATGACCTGCCAGCCCTCAAACGCCTCGTGCAGACCAAATCCTGGTGGGACAGCGTGGACAGCCTTAGCGGGACAATTGGCGACATCGTTCATCGCTGGCCGGAGCTAAAACAGGAAATGCTCGCCTGGAGCGTGGACCCGGATTTATGGACGCGCCGGGTGGCAATCATCCATCAGCTGGAATTTAAGGCGCAGACCGATACCGACCTGATGACGCAAATAATTCTGAACAACCTGGGTTCCCGCGAATTCTTTATCAACAAAGCCATCGGCTGGTGTCTGCGTCAATTCAGCTGGACCAACCCAGGCTGGGTGGCCGCGTTTGTACGCGAACACGAGGCCGTGCTTTCCAACCTGAGCAAGCGCGAGGCGACCAAACGCCTCCCTCCAACTGCCTGAAAGAAAACCAGCCAACCCTGGCAAAAGAAAACAAGCCCCAGAATCATCAGACCCTATAGGGTAACGCAGCGCGGCTACGCAAGCTGCTGCCTGGCAGTCCGCCAGATTTCGTCAAACATCTCCGTGGTCAGCCTGCCCGTCTGGGTGTTTTGCCGGCTGGGGTGGTACGAACACAGCAGCCAGGGCAGCCCCGCGGGGGCATAAAACGCGCCGTGGCCAAAAGGAACCTCTTTTCGCCTCAGGCCCGCGTACATGGGCAGCGCGAGCACGCCATCCAGCGCGATTTTCCCAAGCAAAACAATCCCCTGGATATTGCGCAGACAGTCCATTTCCTCTTGCAGCCAAGTCTGGCAGGCACGGATTTCTTCCGGCATTGGTTTGTTATCGGGCGGGGCGCAACGGCAGACCGCGGTGATATACAGGTCCCGCAGGCGCAAGCCGTCCCCAACCCGCTCGGCGCGCGGGCTGCTGGCAAAACCAGCCCGATACAGCGCCGGGTATAGAAAGTCTCCCGAAGCGTCGCCCGTGAACATTCTGCCGGTGCGGTTGGAGCCGTGCGCCCCCGGCGCCAGCCCGACCGCCAACAGGCGCGCGTTTGGGTCGCCAAAACCGGGCACGGGTTTGCCCCAATACTGCTGGTCCTGGAAGGCACGGCGTTTCTGCGCGGCCATCTGCTCACGCCAGGCCACCAGGCGCGGGCACTTGCGGCACTGAATGACACGCGCGGAGACCTCGTCCACACAATCATGGTTTTCACGCATGCGCACGATTATAACCGGGCTAAGCGCGACCGAGCCTGGCCAGGGAAGCAAAACGGCTGCCTTGTGGGCAGCCGTTTGTTTTTCGTATTGGCGCTGTTTAGCGCGCGAGAGCGGACCATCCCGCGTAGCGGGCAGTGTCTTCCAGTTCGTTTTCGATGCGCAGCAGCTGGTTGTACTTCGCCACGCGGTCAGAACGGGCAGGCGCGCCGGTCTTGATCTGACCCATGTTCATCGCCACAGCCAGGTCGGCGATGGTGGAATCTTCGGTCTCGCCGGAGCGGTGCGAGCAGACAGCCTTCCAGCCGTGGGTCTGCACCATGCTGACAGCCTGCATGGTTTCGGTCAGAGAGCCAATCTGGTTCAGTTTGACGAGCAGGGCGTTGCAGGCTTTTTCTTCAATCCCACGCGCGACGCGTTCGGGGTTGGTGACAAGCAGGTCGTCGCCAACGATTTGCAGGTGGTGCCCCATCTTGGCGGTGAAATTTTTCCAGCCGTCCCAATCATCCTGCGCGAAGCCGTCTTCCAGGGAGACAATCGGGTACTTGGTCGCCCAATCAGCCCAGAAATCAACCATCTGATCGCTGGTCAGTTTGCGGCCTTCTTTGCGCAGGTTGTAGAGCTTGGTGTCCTCTTCAAAGAGTTCCGATGCGGCAGGATCCAACGCGATGCAGACCTGTTCGCCGGGTTTATAACCCGCTTTGGTAATGGCCTCCAGTATGAGCTCGACTGCCTCTTCGTTGGCTTTCAACTGCGGCGCGAAACCGCCCTCATCGCCCACCAGCGTGATGTAGCCCTTGGACTTAAGCACGCCCTTCAGCGATTGGTAGATTTCCGCGCCCCAACGCAGCGCTTCGGCAAAAGTCTCCGCGCCAAGCGGCATCACCATGAATTCCTGGAAGTCAGTGGACTGCCAACCGGTATGAGCGCCGCCATTCAGGATGTTCATCATCGGGACGGGGAGCACATGCGCGAACACGCCGCCCAGGTAGCGGTAGAGCGGCAGCCCAAGCGAGCTGGCGGCCGCCTTGGCAACAGCCAGGCTGGTGCCCAGGATGGCATTGGCTCCCAACGCGGATTTGTTCGGTGTGCCGTCCAGCTCCAGCAGCAGCTGGTCGATGGCTTTCTGTTCAATGGCATCCCAACCAATGAGCTCGTCCGCAATCTCATCATTGACATGGTCAACCGCGTCCAGAACGCCCTTGCCGCCATAGCGGGATTTATCGCCGTCGCGCAGTTCCAGCGCTTCATGTACGCCGGTAGAAGCGCCCGAAGGTACAATCGCGCGGCCATAACTGCCGTCTCCTAGGATAACTTCCACTTCCACGGTAGGGTTTCCGCGGGAGTCCAAAACTTCCATCGCATTTATATATTCAATCGTTGTGTCCATAAGTCTTATCCTTTCTGAATTGCTAAATGAATTGTGCTAAGTATACTCCAATAGTTTGAGAAATATTTCACGAAGTAAGTGAATCTTCTTCGATTTGCAGCCCACGCTGCGTGCACACCGCAGCAATGAAACCTGAAAACAATGGGTGCGGCGCGGTAGGGCGCGAAAGGAACTCGGGGTGGAACTGGCAGCCAATCATGAAGGGATGTTCTTTCAGTTCCGCGATTTCGACCAACACCCGGTCGGGGGAAAGCCCCGAAAAAACCATGCCGCTTTGCTCATACAGCGCGCGATAATCGTTGTTTACCTCGTAACGGTGGCGGTGGCGTTCTTGGATATGGTCTGTCTGGTACAAGCCTGCAGCCAGGGTCTTCGGTTGGATATCGCAGGGGTAGAGGCCCAGCCGCATCGTTCCGCCGGTTTCTACAAGATTCGTCTGTTCCGGCATCAGGTCGATGACCGGGTGTTCCGTTAGCTTGTCAAACTCTGATGAGTTTGCATCGCCTAAACCCAACATCGAACGGCCGTATTCGATCACCATCACCTGCATGCCCATGCACAACCCAAGGTACGGCAGTTGGTGCTCACGGGCATATTTTGCAGCCATGATTTTGCCTTCCACCCCGCGCGAGCCAAAACCGCCCGGCACCAAGATGCCGTCCACATTTTCAAGGCGCTCCAGGCCGATGCCCTTTTCCAGGTCGGTCGCGGAAATCCAATCCATCTCCACATCCACGCCGGCATACAAAGCTGCATGCTTGATGGCTTCGCGCACGCTGATATAGGCATCGTGCAGCTCCACGTATTTTCCGACCAAGCCTATCCTGACCACGGGTTTTTCGCGCCCCAACTCAGCCACCATCCAGCGCCACTTCGCCAGATCGGGTTCCTGCTTGGGGCTAAGGTTCAGCCTATCCAGCAGTATTTCAGCTACGCGCATTTCCTCCAACACCAGGGGAATGCGGTAAAGCAAGTCCGCGGTTTCCAACGGAATTACCGCTTCAGCTGGTACATCGCAAAACTGAGCAATTTTCGCGCAGAGCGCCTTCTCCACTGGATAATCGCTGCGCGCCACTATCATATCGGGCAAGATGCCAATGGAGCGCAGCTCCCGTACGGAGTGTTGGGTGGGTTTGGTTTTGGTTTCCTCTGTGGCTTTTAGGTAGGGCAGCCAGGTGAGGTGCACGAAGGCGGTATTCCCGCGCCCCAGGTCATTACGCATCTCGCGAATAGCTTCCAAAAATGGTTGACCCTCG
>JAAZPN010000143.1 GCA_012797215.1 Chloroflexota bacterium
AAAACAGCGCGAATAACACTAAATGTCAGTCCATTATTTGCGTATATAAATCTCACGATTCACTAACAGGAGGCGGCTGTGCGTACACTCAACGGTAAGTTAGCGGCAAAACACATTCTTGTGTCGGTTCTGGTTGTTTTTCTCTCGCTGTCATCTTTACAAACCCAGCCCACATTGGCTCAGGAAAGCACTATTTACTACGCCGCGCCAAACGCAATGGGCGCGGGGGATTGCAGTTCGTGGGCCAATGCCTGCACCCTGCGAACCGCGCTGACCAGCGCGCTTGTGCCAGCTGAAATCTGGGTGAAGGCGGGCGTGCATAAACCCACCAGCGACCCGGGTGACCTATACGCGGCTTTCAATCTGCGCAGCGGCGTGGAAGTGTACGGCGGCTTCAGCGGCGTGGAAACGGCGCGGGAGCAGCGCGATTGGAGACTGAACTTTTCCATCCTCAGCGGGGACGTTGACAGTAACGACGATAACGAGGACGGCAATTTCATTATTGAGGATGTTGTTGAAATTCAAGGTAACAATTCATACCATGTTGTGAAGGCCAGCGGCGGCGTGGACAACACTGCGCTTCTGGATGGGGTTATTATCACTGCGGGAAAGGCTACTGGCCCTTGGCAGAACGCCAGCAATGCAGGCGGCGGCGTAATTATCGAGAGCAGCGCTCCTCTGTTGAAAAACCTTAACATCAGCGGCAATTATGCGAGTGGGGGAGGGGGCGGGATCCAAATTTTAGCTGGCGGACCTACGATAATGAACACCATCTTTGCGCATAACTTCTCGGAATATCGCGGCGGTGGTATCGGAGACAGCCAGAACATTAACACAACACTGATTAATTGTGAGTTCTATGACAATGTTTCAAGGGACAGCCACGGGGCCGCCATAGAAACGAACTATAGTAAATCCTCAGGCGGCACACTGAAAATCATCAACACGCTTTTCCATCACAATTTCACGCCATATTCCGTTGCAGGAATTTTAGCGGATAACGCTAATTTGGAGCTTTACAATGTCACCTTCAGCGAAAACACGGCAATTGCTGGAGACCCAGCTGCGATTTACTCGTATCAAAGCAACTGGACGCTCGCCAACGTCGTTATCTGGGGAAACCATTCTCCGGGAAACATAGAGTTTCAGCGGGACTCCTCTTATTACAGTTCCATCAATATCATCAACAGCGATATCAGCGGCTGCGGCGCTTCGGGCGCGACTTGGAATTTTGAATTGTGCGGCTCGGATGGGGGCGGAAACATCCACACCGACCCCTTATTTGTGAATGCCGGGTTCGGGAACTTCCGCCTGGGGCAGAGCTCGCCGGCGGTGGACGCGGGAAACAACGCTTTTGTCCCGACTGGCATCACTACCGACCTGGACGGCAGGGCGCGTTTTGTGGATATGCCCTTGGCTGATACCGGCCTGGGGGACCCGCCCATCGTGGATATGGGCGCTTATGAGTCTTATGAAGACGCGACTGCTCCCATCGTGACCTCTGTTATCGCGCTGGACGCCAACCCAAGCTCCGCGGAAAGCGTGCGTTTTTGGGTGAGCTTTTCCGAACCTGTTTTTGGGCTCAATGCGGACGGCTTGCTGCCGGTCTCAGACGGACTGACTGGAACCTATGTCGAATATGTTACTGGCGGACCGTATAACTGGGAAGTGGGCGTGAACACTGGCACGGGCGATGGCAGCCTGCGCCTGGACGTCATCGAAGATGCTGAAATCTGGGACCTGGCTGGCAATCCAGTCGCCGGTTTGCCGTATCAGAATGGTGAGAGCTACCTCATCGACCGTACCCCACCGGAGGTGCTTTCC
>JAAZPN010000144.1 GCA_012797215.1 Chloroflexota bacterium
GGGATCGTTTCTGTTCTGTAAATAAGCCCTTCCTGCCGCAGCGCTGTCAGGTATGATTCACGTGCTTCTTCCAGGGGAACGTTGGTCAGATATTCAAAAGCCACAATTTACCTCTTCAGTATAGTTACTTCCACCAATTCGCCAGACCTTACGCCTTCCATGTCGCGTGGAATGACAATGAAGCCGTCCGCGCGCGCCAGGGTGGTAATCAGTCCGGACTTGCTGGGAATCGGATGCGCTTCGCCCTCACGCAGCGTTACCGGCACGTATTCCTCGCGCCCGTGGTTGGAGGGCACCGCCCGCGCGACAGGTACCTGCACGCGCCTCTCATCCAGCTCGGCGCCCAGCATGGACGCGATTAATGGACGCGCCAGTAGATGGAACATAAAAAAGGCTGCCACCGGGTTGCCCGGCAGACCAAAAACAGGCTTGCCTTGCGCGCTGCCGAACAGGGTGGGCTTGCCTGGCTTCACCGCCAGGCCGTGCGCCAGCAGTTCGCCAAGCTCGGAGAGCACTTGCGGCACCGCGTCTTTTTCGCCAACAGACGTGCCGCCGGAGAGCAGCACCAGGTCATGCTCCGCGAGCGCAATTTTTAGCGCGGCGCGTACCTCTTCAATGCGGTCAGGAATGATGCCAAGAAAGTCTGCCTTTCCACCAGCTTCAAGTACAGCTTGAACAAGCAGCGGAGCGTTCACGTCGCGGATTTTGCCGGGCGGCAAGGCCTCCCCCGCCGGGACGAGTTCATCACCCGTGGAAATAACCGCCACGCGCGGCTGCCGCCGCACGGGAACCTCGGTCAGACCCATGGCCGCCAGCGCTCCGATATGCGCGGAAGCCAGGCGCGTGCCCGCCCGCAAGACCACATCCCCCGGGTGCAGGTCATCCCCGCGGAATATCAGATTCGCGCCAGGTGGCGAAGCTTTGTAGACTGCTACCAGTCCGTCCTCCAGCACCTCGGCGTCTTCCAGCATAATCACGCTGTCCGCCCCGGTGGGGATTTCCGCGCCGGTGGGCACGTAAACGCACTCCCCCGCCGCAAGGCTCAGGGCGGTATGAACTCCCATTTGCGCGGCGCCAATCTTGGTCATCAGGGCTGGGATAGACTCGGAGCAGCCAAAAACGTCCTTGCTGCGTACCGCGTAGCCGTCCACAGTGGAACGGTCGAAATCCGGGACAAATGCTGCTGCCAGGATATCTTCCGCCAGAGCTCTGCCGCCAGCCTGTGCCAGCCGGACACTTTCCATAGGCATTTTAAGCATCCCAAAGCTGCGCGCAATCAGGCGCTGGGCTTCGGCAACAGTTATTACATTGAGCATCGCGTTTCCATTGCTCCAGAATAAAAAATTTAGCTAATCTTACCAGATGCGGCGCCGGAAAGTCCCGAACCGCACAGTCGGGGCTTCCGCTAATCCAGCAGCGGCAACTGGCTGACCCCTTCCTCTTCCATTAGGTTGATGGTTTCAAAGCGCCAGGAACCCTCCTCCAGGTGGCATTGACTCATGCAAAAAGCGCGGTTCCAGCGGCTTGACCGCATGCGGGGCAGACCTTGCTTGTATCTATCCACGAGCGTCCGGGCATAGCGGGCCAGCAGCCATTGCGATTGATTACTGTAGTAA
>JAAZPN010000145.1 GCA_012797215.1 Chloroflexota bacterium
GCGGACCAGCGCCGACCGTTCTCATCATCACGCAGGTAAAGATAGCGACCGCCCATATCCAGCGGGGCGTTATTGTAACGATAACGGGTAATCCTGCGCAGACGGGCATCTTTGTAAAAGCAGTAACCGCCGCCGGTGTTGCTGATCAGACTGTAAAAGTCCCGACTTCCGAGGTAATTAATCCAGGGCAGGGGTGTATCCGGTCGGGTGATCACATATTCCCGGGCTTTGTCATCAAAATAACCGTACTGCATATGCTCTCCTTTGCTCTCATGCCAATAATCGGCATTCCGTCCACAGGTTCGTACTTTCTGGTCACTTAATCCAAGAAGATTATAAACGCCAACCAGCGATTTATTGCGGAATAAGGAGCAAAGCTCTGCCAGGCCGGGTATACTTTTACATGGACTGGCAAATCCCGCGGCAGTCCTCTACAATCTTGGGTTGGAAATGACACAGCTATGAGCACAGCAGCAATCTCAACTAACAATGTTCCCGCGCCTGAACCACAGCGTCTGGTGTGGGTGGACTTACTGCGCATTGCAGCGTCTGTTCTGATTGTGGCGTTGAACCTGACCCAGGTTCAACTCAGGAGCCTGCCAGTCAACGCCCCCGGTTGGCAGTCCATAAACCTGTATCTCGGGGCAGCGCGCGCCGCAACACCCCTTTTCACGATGGTGGCGGGAATTCTTTTCCTCGGGCTCGGTAAGCAGCGCACTCTCGGGCAATTGCTAAAGGGACCCGTCCGGAAAATTGTTGTTATATCCATTGTCTGGGCGATGATTTACGCGGTATTTACTATACTGACCAATTCATCCAGCGCGGGCACCCTGTCAGGACGCTTTGCCGCCCTGGTGATTTCCAGCCATTACCACCTTTGGTTCCTGCCTGTGCTGATCAGCCTGTACTTGCTATCACCTTTTCTTCAACTCATTGTGGACAAGGGCGGCAGCAGCACGCTCGGATACGCGTTTGTGCTGCTTATTCTGGGTCTGCTGGGGCACACCTTGGTATTGAGTGGGGATCTAATTCCGATGGCAGACTGGGTCAGCACAGTCGCGGAGAAGTTCCCGGTTGGCAGAGTTTTGCTTTTTGCTGGCTATTTTCTAATGAGTGTTCATTTGCGCCAGAATTTTACTGGCAACCGAAAACTACGCGCTCTCATTTATGTGCTGGGTTTGTTTGGCGTACTGGCAAACGCTGCCGTAACAAGCCTGGCATCCCATCGCCTTGGCGCTACTGACCTGCGCTTCTCAGACCCCCTTTCCATCATGACATTCTTTGTGGCCTTGGCTGTATTCGTCTTTTTCAGGTCAAAAGTGAGCACAATAACATTCTCCCCGCGCCTTAGCTGCCTGATTGCCAATGTGTCCCGACTTACGCTGGGAGTTTTTCTCATCCATCCACTCGTGATTTATTTCCTTGAAAAAGCATTGAATCTTAACCTGCTTTCATTTACTCCAAACGTTTCTGTCCCTCTCCTGACCGCGCTTGTTTTCGCCCTAAGCGCCGCGCTCATTTACGCCCTCAAAAAGGTACCCTTTCTCTGCTGGATGGCCTGAAAGCCGCCGGGGCGCGCTTCCTTCCTACCTCCGCTTCTTGTTATAATTGCATCAGCAATAACACTCACCTATGCCATTGCGAAGAGGAGCCTATGTTTTCGACTTTTAAAGAAGCGCATGATTATGTCCGCGCGCAGCAGATCGAATTGGTTGACCTGCTTTACTGCGACTTATGGGGCCACCTGCATCATCTCACGCTGGCAGCCAGGGAATTCACGCAAGACGTGATGACGGAGGGTGTTGGTTTCGACGGCTCCAGCGTGGGTTTCAAACACGTAAATGCCGGCGATATGGTGCTCATCCCAGACCTTAGCACAGCGTTTGTGGACCCCTTCCACAGCCAACCCACCCTTGCTTGCCTTTGCAGTGTGTACGAAGCGGATACAAAAGAGCTGTACCAGTTCGACCCACGCGAAATCGCTCGACGCGCAGAAAAGTGGATGATTTCTACTGGCATCGCGGACAAATCCTTGTGGGGTCCTGAATTTGAGTTTTATATCTTTGATCAAATCACTCTCAAAAACAGCCCCGCCCTCACCCTTTGCCAAATCGATTCCGGGGAAGCAAACTGGGGCACTCTTGTGAACCCTAATGGTTACGCGCTGCCGGACAATCAGGCTTACCAGGCAGCCCCGCCCTGCGACAATTACTATCAAATCCGGGACGAGATTGTGGTCACGCTGGAAAAGCTCGGCATACCAGTTAAATATCATCATCATGAAGTAGGCGGACCCGGGCAATCTGAAATTGAAACACCCTTGCTTGGCATCACCGAAGCGGGCGACGCGGCGCTGCTAGTTAAGTATGTCGTCAAGATGACCGCGATGCGCGCCGGAAAGACTGCGACATTCCTTCCCAAACCCATTTATGGCCTGGCTGGCAGCAGCACGCATTATCACCAGCTGCTGACCAAGGGCGGCGAAAACCAGTTTTACGATCCCAAGGGCCTGTCTTTGCTCAGCCGAACCGCGCTGCAATACATCGGTGGAATGCTAACGCACGCGCCGGCCGTGATGGCATTCACCAACCCGAGCCCCAATTCGTACCGCCGCCTGGTGCCTGGTTTTGAAGCGCCTATCAAAGCAATTTTCTCAGTTGCCAACCGCAGCGCGGCCATTCGCATTCCCAAATACGCTACCGCCCCGCAGGCTGTGCGCATGGAATTCCGCCCCCCAGACGCCACAGGCAATGCCTACCTGTCTATGGCAGCAATGCTGATGGCTGGCCTAGCTGGCGTCCGGGAAGAAATCGACCCAACGGTAGCCGGTTTTGGGCCAATCTATGACAATATCTTTGACTGGTCAGAAGAGCGCCGCGCTACGATTAAATCCCTGCCAACCTCGGTTGACGCGGCGATGAGCGCCCTGGAAAATGACCCGGGATTTCTTAAGGAAGACGGGATCTTTGACGATACCCTGATTCAAACCTGGGTTAATACCAAACGCAAAGAAGCGGAAAGGGTCAATCAACGCCCTACCCCATTCGAGATTGAGAATTATTACGACTGCTAATCACCAGGTCTGGCCACCGTATTCACAGTTTTACGGTAGATGCTTTGATAATCCAGCAGGTCGCCAGACCAGATGTTCCAAATAAAAAAGACAGGTTGTGAGTAACAACCTGTCTTTTTGTTTGTCTATTGCAATCTACGGCTCCGTTGGATAGCCAGCATTGAGCCAGGCTTCAAAGCCCCCCTTGATTGGATTGGCTTTCGAGAAATTGGCTTGCAACATCAGGAACGCCGCACGGGCGCTCGTGTTTTCATCTGGTCAGGTACAGTAAGTGATATACCACTGGTCTGGGTCCAGGCTTGCAAGCTGATTCTCCAGGATGTCCAGGGGTAGATTTATTGCACCGATAGCATGCTGCGCTTCGTATTGCTCTGCGGAACGCGTGTCCACAAGGACGGCTTCGCCATTGCGCACAGCCTGATAGGCCTCCTGAACGCTGAGGCGGGGAACGTCATCCTGAGATTTGATAATCGGATTGCCGCTCAGAGCGCGTGCGCCCTGATAGACCAGCACTCCCACGCCAATCAAAGCAAACGCAAGGATAAGCATGATTGGCAGCGGGATATTCTTTCGTTTTGTTCTTTTGGTCGGTTTCTGCATCCATTCACCTCTCTATACCGATTTTTCCACATTCATTGGTAAATTGAAAATTTTCGTATACGCTTCCTCTTAAGCACAGCAAGGTTCTGTTTTTCAGCTCGGATGAGGGCATTTGTGCAAAAAAGGGCAGATTCTTTCGCCAAATGGGAAAAATTCGTATATAATGAGTCTAACTGAAACAATGTCTGTGGATTTGGATGGACTTGTGCGAAAGCCGCACAATCCGAATTTCTAAATCAACCAATTATTCATTCATATTTGCTGTAAATATCTTTGATTTCCAGAATGCCTGAACTGCGTTCCAGTTTTCAGCTTTCTGCACCTGACAAACACCTATAAAGTTGCTCATGCTTTCTTTTGAGTAACGGTCCTTCATGTAACATTATCGTATTGTGAATGGCGGTGTAAGATGTCAAATAGCAACCAGGCAATCGAACAGAAGAAAATTGCGTATTTGGAACTGTTGGCAGAAGTGGCATCGATGTATTATGAGCAGCAACTCACGCAAGCAGAAATTGCCGATCAACTCTTCATTTCCCGGTCGCGAATTTCCCGATTAATAGCGGCCGCGCACAAAGAAGGCATCATCTCAATTAAGGTCCACCATTTTGGCGAGCGCGCATACGAGCTAGAAGATCTCTTAAAGCGCGCTTACAATCTCAAAGAGGTCATTGTTGTAAACAACCTTGAAAAAACAAATATCGAGACCCTAAACCAGATGGCAGCATTTGGTGCTCGCTATATTGATTCACAAATTGATGAGGTAAAGATAATTGGCGTCTCCTGGGGAAGATCCCTTGCCGCAACCATCGAGGCTTTAAAAGGTTCCAGCGCCAGCGGTCGCGAAATTGTCCAGATTATTGGGGGAACATTAAATCAATCCTCCGGTGTCGATCTCGCCAGCCTGACACAGAAGCTAATCGCAAAGTACAATGCCACCGGAATTTACATGAACGCCCCCCTATTTGTGAATGACGCAAAGGTCGCGGATGAATTGCGCCAACAGTTGTGCATCCGTCACGCGCTCGAAAAAGCGCGTTCAGCAGACCTGATTATCACTGGTATTGGCGCGGTTCGGGAAGAGGCTATCCCCTATCTATGGGCTGGCTATGAAAAGCTAGATGAGTATCGGGACTTAAAGGAATGTGGCGCTGAAGGTTTTATTTGCGCGCAGTTTTATGACATCCAAGGACGCGAAGTGTACACTGAATTCAATGACAAAGTTATTGGGATTCGACTAAAGGAGCTGCGTGATGTAAAACAAGTGATGGCCATAGCCGCTGGTTCTGATAAGGCAGCCGCAGTACTGGGGGGGTTACGTGGTGGTTACTTCAATGTTTTAATTACGGATCAAAGCTGTATTGATGGTATCTTGGCGATTGCCCCGCATTTCCTGATTAAAAAGAGGAAACGCTGATACCTTTATTAATGTTTTCTTGATTACCTTTTAGCTCTAATAATCGGTGACTGCTTGCCGCAATCTCTTTTTTTTGTGAGCCAAAAATTTCAAACCAAATCAAGCCTGCCACTAGTCTTCAATTCTTCAGCGATTTTGCGGACATCCTGAACGCGGTCCTTTCTGCATATCAAAAGCGCGTCTGGAGTATCCACCACAACCAAATCGTCCAGACCTACGCCAGCAATCAATTTCTGACCGCCAAAAACCAAGGTCCCATGGCAATCTAACAAGAGGGTGTCGCCTTTCACAGTATTTCCATGTGGATCCTCAGGCAGGAGCGCTTTCAGGCTGCTCCAGTTCCCAACATCGGTCCACTGCATCGTTACTGGCAAAACCACCACCCCACGCGCGCCTTCCATGATGCCATAATCGATGGTCTGTTTGCGAATATGCGGCCAAATTTCAGCAAGCGTTTGCGCGTACGCAGGCGTATTCACGGCGTTGCCAATGCGCGTAATTTGTTCAAACAGCTCCGGCATCTGTCGTGAAAACTCTTGCAGGATGACTGCAACCTTCCAGATGAACATTCCGCTGTTCCAGCAATAATTTCCAGCCTGGACCATTTCCCGCGCGCGGTCACTATCGGGCTTTTCAACAAAGCGGATTGCTTCCAACACCTTGAAGTCATTGATTTCCTGGAGCAGTTCACCTTGTTGTATGTAACCATATTCGGTGGACGGAAATTCCGGCGAAATCCCTAATGTGACCAAGTAGTCACTTTTTGACGCAGTCAGCGCGGCAGACACTGAATCCCGGAAAGCAGCTTCATCACCAATAAAGTGATCCGCTGTGAGCACCGCCATGACGGCTTCCGGGTCCCTCGCGGCCAAATGAACAGCTGTGAGGGCGATTGCCGCGGCGGTTCCTCGTCCTTCAGGTTCCACGATGAAGTTTTCTGAAGGGATCTGTGGCACCTGTTCCGCCAGAACAGCGCTGTGCCCTGCCCCCGCCACGACAATGACTTGCTTGGGCGTGAATAGAGGCGCAAGTCTTTCAACAGCAATTTGAAACATGCTCTTTTCACTGTAAAGTCGCAAGGCTGGTTTTGGCAGCCGCTCACGCGAAATTGGCCAAAGTCTTGTGCCGGCGCCTCCAGCCATAATAACCGCGTAATTCATACAGCCTCCAGATTAAACATTATTCTGGAATTATAGCCCATTCAACAAGAAAGCCCTCCCCCACCCATTCTTATAGGTTCAATTTTGTTGAATACCTATGCGCATTATTGTTTGCGACAAGTCGTAGCTCGTGACCAAGAGAAGCTTCAGCAATAGGAGAACCGATTTTTTCATGTTTACTATTCCTTTAGTCGCTCTAATCACAATTCTATACGCATTTATTTTCGAGGGTCTGAAAAAATATCGATAAATCAGTGAATTGCACACGCAAATCCTGAAAAGCCTGAAGAATTTTGTCAGCCGGTGGTTTCACACATAAGATGCCCCCAGAGTAAAATTTCCTATTCCAGCAAAGTCAACTAATCAATAGATAGAATTTCTGCAAACTACCGCCTGATAATAAACTGGCGCGATAGAAAAGAAATATGAGTTTCGTGTTCTTAACTTTGGGTGATGCCCAAGGCATCTAACGCTCGCTGAAGCAGCTGGACCCGCGTTCTCGCATCTGCAGCCGAAGCGAGCAAAGCCTCCAAATCATCCGTTCCACCAGATGTCAAATAGCTTCTGCCAATGTAACCTTCCAGCACGCGCTGACCTGCGCTCTGAAGCAGCTCCGCCAGTTCTGGGGCAGGCAGAGCAGCGAGCCGGGCAGCGGAGCCGCCAGGACCCGTGCTTGTTTCCAGGGTTCTGCTGACGGCAAAACTGATGGGGCTGTGAATTGCCGCGGTCAGGCAGCCGTGGAGAAGCCAGGGCAGAAAGTTCTCACGATAAGGTGACGTTAAGATGCGTTGCTTAAGGATAGGATTTACCTGTCCAAGAATGCTTTCCAGGTTCCATCGTTCTCCTGCTAAATACCCCACCACCCTGGTTTCTACAGGCGTCGCTGGTGGCTTTAAGCTCGCATTGCTATGTGGTTGGATAGTTTCTTTTGGGAAAATCACAGAGTCTTTTAGTCTAAGAAGTATCTTAATTATCGTGTCAAATTGACAAATTTCAGCGCCTACAAGTGTCTCAAAATGACAATTCAAGCTGTCCACTAAGGTATCAAAATGACAAATAAGGTCGGGTTCCAGAGTCTCAATCTGACAAATTCCCTCGGCTACTAAAGTCTCATAATGACAAATACGCATTGGATTACGGCTGAGCGCGTTTCGCAGAAGCTGTACAAAGCGTTGGTCAGAAGCAAAGACTGCTAACGCGCGGGAATAAGAGCTACTTTCCTCATCGAGAAGAAAAGCATACAAAGCGCCTTTGAGAATTTCATCAGAGGCGGTCAGTCCCACTTCTTCAACGCGCAGCTGCCAATCTATTCCTTGATCACTTGGACGGGTATTCACCCGACACAGATACTGACTGGCAAGCTGCCGATTAGCTTCACGCCACTCGCGGGTATATTCCGACCCAGAATTCACGGCTTCCTTGCGCGGTCTTCCACGCGTGCTTGGGCTCTTATGAGGAATGCGCTGGGGGAGTGTGTCAGAACGAATCCACTTTTGCAGGGTGGACAAACCTCCCGGAACCCAAAAAGTGTTGCGGTCTTTGCCGCGCGCCCAGTCAATGTAGCAGCAATTTTTGCTCATCAGGTAGAGTATGCCCAAATCTGAACCAAGATCTGGCAGAACGCGGTGGAACCAGTACCACGGCACCGCCAAAAAACTTTCTGGGCGGATAAGATGCGCCGCTAATCGATCGCAGAGACCCGCAAGCGTCGGCGTCAGACCGGTTACACCAATTACCGCTTGGAGAACTTCATGCACACTTGATGCCCCCGAAAAAATCCTGTCTTTTTCTGGGTCCGGCACGCGATAGGGGAAATCCAGAATCTGGTCCCTGGGCAGCTCCAATGCGCGCTGCAGCGCAGCCGCCGGGTCCACACGCGCTCCCCCGCTGGCCAACCAATTATAAAGATCCTGGGCGTCGCCAGGGGTTAATTGCAGTCCGAGGTAGGTATAAGTATTAGCCTGACGAACAATTTTGCCGTTTACAAAACGATGCGCTGGTTCCGCGCGGCGCACAAACCAATCCAAAGCGCCGCTTTTGAAAATGCGGAAAAATGTTGCGCGGCTGATTACGCGCCCAAGCATGTTAAGCAAAGCCTCGACGTCCACGCTCACCGCGTCTCCCTGCCTGGGATAAAGTTGATCAGCGCCGTGCTCACGCGATCGGCGATAAAAAGCCTGGCGCAGAGCAGCGGCCATCAGCACGGCATTGGACCCAACATATGGCACAAATCGGAGCAGGTAAGAGGGAATTGCAGCGATAGATTCAGGCGCAAGGATGGCTTGACTTACGTCAGAAGAGCCGAGCTCAAAAGACAAGGAATTATCGCCTGCTGCAGAGGCTTGTTGTGTATGGCGGGTAAACGGGGGAACTGTGCCCATGGGCACAGAATTGTCCATCATCAGGCGGAATTGCTTGCCAGTCAGATCCTGCACCACCGTTTCAATCACAGGATAATAGCGGCAAAGGCTGGCATAGACCATGGGTGGCGCGGAAAGTTGGTAACTGCCGTTATACGTAACACTGACGGAATCAAGCAGCTGCGCAAGCGCAGGGTCTTGCTTGGCGGTTAGAGCCGCTTGAATATCCAGCCAGTTATTATTCTCAGAGTCCATTTAATGCTTTCAATGAGCAAAGCCAAGTCAACCCAATGTGAGGGTGCAAGCAGCATCTAAAGAACATGTCCTGTCGAAATTCGTTTCCTTTTCAGCGCTCATCCCAAAGCAGTCCAATCAGAACCCACGCGGTCCAATCTCAGGAATATAGAGGCGGTTTTTCTTCGCCTCAATTTGCTCTTCCAAATAAGCACTTGCCAACGTTAGACCGTTGGTAAGCGAGCCGAGCGCCTGGTCTGCGATAGAGAGAGCAACCTGTTCCGGCAGCAATGCCAGGGGGTCCGCCGAACCGGCCATTTTGAGACGGGCATACAGCAAGCTGGCAATTTCCTGGACGCTGGGCGCGCGGAAGGGAACATACAATCCTAAAAATTGATTAAGACTGCCAATATTGCTGGTGGTATTGTTCAAATCCTGTAAGAAGATCAGGGTGCGGATTTTTTTGGTGTGTTCAACAGACCAGGACAAGAGTTGGGTGAGGTATTCCTGGTCTACAGGGGGGCCGTCGAGAACGAGCAAAAGTTCATCATTGTGTTCATCCAGATATTCAAATATGCTTTCGATCCGGTTGGCGTTGGAACGCGCGGAAGGAAGGCCTAAGGTTTCGATAACTGCCATCAGGAAGTGCCTGGGTTCAGTCACCGTGTTGGTGTTCATGTACAGGCCCAACACAGACGCCCGGGTGTTGGTCAGGTAGCGCGTGGCGGCCACTTTCATTGCCAGCATGCTCTTCCCGCTGCCAACAGCGCCGGCGATTACCCCCAGATTTTTTGAAGGGTCTTTTTGATCCTGAATAAAACTGGACGCCACTTCCAGAACGCGCCTCTGTTCGTTAATCAGGGGATAAAAAAACCGCGTGTCCGGGTAGTGCACGAATGGGTGTTCAAGTAAACCATTGGAAAGCAAATCCAGCGTTGATATCATCGGGTGGCGCTCCTTTTGTGTACTAACAGGTTAGCATGCGCACTGAATTAAGTCAAGTGCTTAATATTATCCACCCACTTTGCGTAACTGACAAGATATTTAGAATAAATAGGCAGGAGTAACTTGTAAATAGCAGAAATTAATGTAAAATGTAACCAAGTCGATTTTTATTCACAAAAGGAGCGCGAAGCGCCTATGGCAATTATATCCCTGATTAACCGTAAAGGCGGCGTGGGAAAATCCACCATCAGCATCAACCTGGCAGCTGGCCTGGCGATTTATGAATCCCGCAAAGCCAACCATAAACCGGTTCTGCTGATTGACATGGATGATCAACTAAGCGCGACCATCAGCGCTATGGGCGGCGGCCTGGATGACCAGTTTGTGCCTATAATCACCGCTGAAAATAACTTCCCGACCGCGCTGGCGAATGGCTATGGGGCCTCCGATACCTTGATTAATGATTCTCTGCTTCCGCGAAAACGCGCAGAAAAGGTTCGCATCTTCCGCACTAATAAAGCCCGTATGGAGGGATTGGAAGCGGCTTTGAAGACCCGCGAAGACCCGGCATTTCAGCTGACTTATTTCCTCGAACCGATAAAAGATGAGTACTCTTACATCATCATCGATAATCCCCCTTCTGCCGGGATAGTCCCGATGAATTCGCTGGTAGCCAGCACGCACGTACTCATCCCGATCGAGCCGGATGGTCTCAGCCTGATTGGCTTGGCGGACATCCTGCGGATGATTGAAGGCGTCCATAAGAACACCAACCCGGACCTTAAGATTCTGGGCATTATCCCTTCACGCTTCCGCATGATTCGGCGTCAATCCCGGGATGTGATCGAGGACATGGAGCGCATGTATGGTCACCTGCTTCTCCCGTACATCAAGGACCTGGCCGAGATTTCCGCGGCTACGACAGCCGGCTACGACGTTTTTTCTTTCTGTCCGGAGAAATCCCAGGCTTACCGATGCTTCTCGAACTTAGTGGATGCCGTGATGGGAAAACTGGGGCGGGCATAGCCCGAGAAAGAGCCGCGAAACAAAATTGCGGGTGTGCCCATGGGCACAATCTACCTGTACGAACCAACGAAAGGAACCTGAAAAATGGCTGAGCCCAAGAAAAAAGGTTTTGGAGAATTAATCAACATCACCAGCGACGCTTTTGGCGCGAGCACAAGCGAGCCTGAAATCCCTTATGATGAGGGCGCGCCGAAGATGGTCAATAATCGTCAGAGCGTTTACCGCGTGCCGCTTTCCATGATCAGACCCGACCGCTTTCAGGCGCGCTTTATGCTGCCCTATGAACTGCGCGAGGACTTCTATTCTCAAAAATCAGGTTGGGTGGAGACTGTGCGCCGCTGGCTAAAAATGGCGGAAACCGATCGTCTTATACGCCGTGAACTGGACGAGTTAATCGTGCTGGGGGATTCCCTTCACGACACCGGGCAAATCAAACCGGTTACCGGACAGGTCATCAATATTAATGGGAAGGATGTTTTCCAGATGCTGACCGGCGAGCGGCGTTTTTGGGCTACCGCTCTAAAATCCGTGCGTGAAGGAAGCGCGGATGAGCCGTACGTCCTCGCGCTTATTGATAACCAACCGAGCCTGGAGAAGCAGATAGCAGAGAATATGGCATATAAAGCCCTCACGCCGGTGGGCAAAGCCCGCGCGGCGGCGCGCATCGTTTTGGAGGCCAACAACATTAAGCCAAACAGCGCTGAGGATGAGTTCGCGTACTTTCGCAAAATTGGGGAAGTGCGTTTGAGCGATGATACCCGCGATGTTCTCATGAAAACGCTCCAGTTGGAACGCACATATTACGGACGCTTAATGAAGTTTTTCGAACTTCCGGAAAGCCTCCTGGAAATCTGCGACCGCGCCGAGATGCCCGAACGCGTGCTGCGTGAGATAGTCGCGTATGATCCGCAGTACTGGACCGGCGCAGTTCATTACTTCGCGGAACACGAAGGCCGCACTTATCAGGATGTCCACGCCTTCCTGGAACGCGCTGCCGGACGTGAAAGACCCCGCGCTGTCCGGCTGCCTACAGACCCCGCCACCAAGTCCGCGCGGTCGATTAAACGCGTGCTTCTACATGTGGATGAACTGCCACAGGACGATAAAATTGGCTCCCTGGCGGACGCGCTGATTGGAGAGTCAGATCAGGAAGAAGCCCGACGCCTGGTTACCCACTTGGAACAGTTGACGACCGCTGTCCGTCAGCGGCTAGCCAGCCTGAAGTAAACCATTTTTACGCGCACATGGAAGGACTGGTCGTTATGCGTACCAGTCCTTTTTTTATTTCTCCCGCTAAAAACCAAGAATCGCGTGAGCGGAGAGGGTGCACGAGAATATTAGGGAACACTCTCATTTCTCCTGTTAGATGCAGCTGACGCTCTAACTATGCGTATAGGTATATATTCAGGTCTTGATAGTCTCAAAATGACATATTCCGTTTGGTGAGCTTGGGATGACGATTTAGCTCCAATAGCTCAAACAATTAATATAAATCCGGATTGAATGCCGGGGGAGCGGGGTTCACATAAATTAGAATATTCAGATACAATACAAGCCATTCGATTGCTGAGGAATAACAATCTTGAAAAACACGAAGAATATCAGACTTATTATTGGCGTTGGTATCATAGTAGCTGCGCTTCTATATTTGGTTATCAGTTCTACGCTCTCACAGTCACAATATTTCATGACTGTGGAAGAACTCAAAAATGGACAATCTGAGTTGGTCGGCAAGAATATCCGCATGTCTGGCGTTGTGCTGGGAGACACGATTGTATACAACCCGCAAACTCTTGAGCTCAGCTTCTCAGTTGCTCAAATTCCTGGCGACCACAAGGTCATTAAGGAAATGGGAGGCATGTCCGCAGTGCTAGCGCAAGCAGCGCATGACCCAAGCCTGCCAACGATATCCGTGCACTACAAAGGTCCGCGTCCTGATTTGTTGAAGGACGAAGCGCAGGCAATCATGAC
>JAAZPN010000146.1 GCA_012797215.1 Chloroflexota bacterium
ATGCTACAAGTCGCGCGTTTTTCTGGCGCGATTTTTTCGGTCCTGGCCGCCATTCAGCTGGTCGCGACCCTCTTTTACAACCAGTACCAGCTGCTGCGCATCAAGCTTGCTTACCGCAAGCACACCATCATTTGCGGCTTGGGGGGGATTGGACCTATCCTGGCCGAGCGCTCCCTCGACGAGGGGAAGAAGGTAGTCATCATTGAAATCAAGCCGGATAATAAGTTCATCCAACCGCTAAAAGAGGCGGGCGCGATTATCCTGATTGGAGACGGCGCCGACCCTGGTCTTTTGCGCAAAGCCGGCCTAAGGCATGCCGACCTGGTGGTGGCGGTGTGCGGCAGCGACGGCAAAAACGCCGAAATCGTCAGCCAGGTGACAAAATTTGTGCAGGCGTATGTTAAGTCCAGCGCAGAGGATAAGCTGCTGGTTGGCCTGGAGCAGGAACGAATATGGTGCTGTTATGCGCACATCCTCAACCCGCATCTTTGCCATTTCCTGGCGGGTCAGGCCATCACGGACTATACCAAACCGCATTTTCAGGTCGAATTCTTTAACATCTACGATTCCGGGGCGCGCATGATGCTGCAGGAAGACGCGATGGCGCTTTCCTTCACGGAAGGGCCGATTCCGCATATGGCCATCATCGGGCTCAACGCGGTCGGTCAGAGCCTGGTACTGCGCTCGGAGCGTGCCTGGCGCAACGCGAAACGGGATGGGAAGCTGCGCATCACGGTGATTGACCCACAAGCCGATGAGAAAATAAATCTGCTCAAGTGCTCCTGTTCCTCTTTGGAGGTCTCAACCTCGCTAAATATTTTGAATCAAAACATTCACAACGCCAGCTTCCTAAACGCGTGGCTGAGCGATGCTTTGGAAAGCTCTCCCAAGCTTTCCCAGGTGTTCATCTGCCTGGATGACGACTCGGAAGCCCTGACCCTGGGTTTGATGCTGCTGGAGCGGCTGCGCGCGGCAAAAGTACCCGTGATGGCTTGCCTCTTGGGGCATGGCGGCCTCTCGGATATCCTGCAGCCGCCTGGGTCGCACATAGATAACCGCGCGCAGCTGCAGGTCTTTGACCTGCTGGAACGCACCTGCAAAACTTCCATCACCGAACAAGGTTTGTTTGAAGATCTGGCGATTGCCATTCACGAGCACTACCGCGAGGAAAACCGAGGCAGGCTGCCAGAAACAGACCCACGGCTCAATCCCTGGTTTGGGGATGGCGGCAGACCCGGACTTGCGGATGCAGTCAAAATTTCAAACCGCGAGCAAGCGCTCAGTATTGGGGTAGCTTTGGAGCGGCTTGGTTTGGGAATTGAACCAGCGGGCAGCCTGACAGTTCCGCTGGAGCTCATTGAAGAAGGCGAAGACGCGGACAACAGGCGCGCCGCGCTTATCAGGGCTGTGCAGCAGCCCGCGGATGGCGAGACTGACGCCCAGTATTATCAACGGCTGGCGCAGCTAAGCGAGAGCTTGGAGCGGCAGACGCGTGTAATTGAAGGACAAACAATCAGCGAGGACGACCTTGAATTCACTGCCCGGCTGGAACACCA
>JAAZPN010000147.1 GCA_012797215.1 Chloroflexota bacterium
AAGAGCGGCGTGTTTCAGGCGTTGATTGGCTCGACGGGCAGCGCTTCTATGTATCCGCGATAGCCCATCGGCGCAAGTTGGAAACGCGGGGCTGCTTCTGGCGCCCAGCGGTAGCCGTACAGGGTGGGGTCGAAGGTTTTTACGTGCTTCCAGACCTCCTGAATTGCTTCCTCGAACACGCTGTCATCGTACGGTTCACCCTGGAAGACCATCATTTTGCAGGGCGGCAGGTCAATCAGCTCGTAACCATCCGGAACGGCGCCCTGGTAATCCAGCGGGAGCTCTACGCCCTGCACATATTTAGATGTGCCGGCTGGGATTAAGTGCGCTGGCAGCCAAAGACCAACTGGCTCGTACAGAGCCTCTTGGACGCTGCACAGAACGTCCCAGATATCGCATCCGACTTCCTCACAGTAGGCATAGTAATGTTCGGCGTTCCTGGCGCGTTTTAGCAGCAGCTTTCTGGCAGGCCTTTCCACGACCTGAACAAAAATGGTTCGGGTAGTGCTTTCTTGGGTCATTTTGCTTCCTCCTTGTTGTAAAGCGTGATAACTGGCGAGCACTTGGAACGGAATGAAAAGATTCAACGGCCCACCTCGTCTGCGATATTCGCTGGGAGGAAGGCCAAATTGGCGGGTGAAGGCGCGGGTAAAGCCGGCGTGAGAAGAAAAGACAAACTCCAGGGCAACTGTGAGGACGGTATCGCTGCCGTCGCGCAGGATGAGAGCGGCGCGCGAGAGCCTTAAGGCGCGGATATATTCAAAAGGGGTTTTTCCGGTGCGTTCCTTAAAAAGGCGCGCGGCGTGGAAAGGAGAGTAGCCAGCCGCATCCGCCAGGCCGCGCAGGCTGATGGGTTCTTTTAGGTTTGCCTCAATGTAGTCCTGCATGCGCTGGACGGCAAGGAGGTCGGCGGGGTCTTGGTGAGTTACAAGCATAGCCATATTATAGTGAAGGCTGGGCGCTTTGCTTTGCAGATATTGCGATGTTACCGTGATGAGGGCAATTTAGCGCAAGTTTGTTTCGCGGTGTTATTGTAAATGTTGGGGAAGCGGGTGCTTAAAACGCTTGGCTGAGCCTGGTATCTTTCTCGAAGACCAGGCCGTCTTCGCCACCGACGTAATACCCACGAATGGTTTTTATCTGCCGGTAGCCAGATTGCTCATAAAGGTGGATTGCGCGCAAATTTGAGGCGCGCACTGTCAGCCGTACAAGCGGCGTGCCGAGGGCGCGCTCACCAGCTGCCAGCAGGCGGGCTCCCAATCCGCGGCCTTGCCAGGCAGGCGTTATCCCGATGGACGAAATCCACCCGACCTTTCCCGACAATTGCTCATATCCGGATAGAAATCCAAGCATTTCTCCCGAGCTGACCATCTTCAAGCGCACCATGCCGGGCTTGATGAGCACCCACAGCGATTCCACCAGCGGCCATACATCTTCGCGCGGAAAGCAGACTTTTTCCAGTCGCCGTTCCGCGGCCAGGTCGCTCAGGCTCGCCCGAAGGATTTGTGGTTCAGCAGTCGCCTCTCCCGCGCCTGGCGGGGGATGAGAGCTCATCGCGGATCCTCCTGCAGGCTGGTAGCCAGAGCTTCCCATTCCGCCAGGAGTGGTTCCAGTTCCTCTTTCAGTTTGTTATAAGCTTCAGCCAGACGCGCCGTCATGATTGGGTCAGTGGGTGGGTTGGCAAGCTTGGCTTCATGCAGCGCGCTTTCGCGTTCCAGCGCGTGGATGCGATTTTCCAGCGCGTCCAGTTTCTTCTGAATCTGCTGACGCTGGTTGCGGCTGAGGGTTTTTCGAACAGCAGGGGCGTTTTCTGCTGGCGCGGCGGTCGGCGTGGGCGTGAGCACAGCAGCTTCCTGCGAAGGCTGCGCGGCAGCGCTTTGGGAGATTTTATACTCGGAGTAGGTACCAGCAAACACCTTCAGCATGCCCGCGTCCGGGTTCATCTCCCAGATTTGGGTAGCCAGCGCGTCTATCAGGTAGCGGTCGTGCGAGACCAGCATAATAGTGCCCGGATAATCCGCGAGAACATTCTGCAGCACTTCCTGGGTGGGTAAATCGAGATGATTTGTGGGCTCGTCCAGCAGCAGCAGGTTGGCGTCGGTCAGCGCCAGTTTGGCCAACGCCAGGCGCCCGCGTTCTCCGCCCGAAAGCGTCTGAACTGCCGAGAAAACTTCTTCCCCGGTGAAGCCGTACTTAGCCAGGTAGTTGCGCGCTTCAGCCGGCAGCATGGCCGGGGCAACCGTGTTTATTTCCTCAATCAGGGTCAGTTCCGGGTTCAACCCTTCGTGCGCCTGGGCAAAATACCCAACCTTCAGGCTGGCGCCTAATTCTATCCGACCCGAGTAGGGAGGAATTTGGTTGAGGATGGTTTTGAGAAAGGTGGTTTTACCGGCGCCGTTAGGTCCTAGAATTCCGAATATTTCACCGCTTTCCACTTCAAATGAAAAATTATTTAATGCAAGTATTTTTTCCTTTGAGAAACTTTTAGAGGAATATTCTTTAGAGAGATTTTTAGTTGTTATAATTTTCATTTTA